>DASUGG010000137.1:0-7830 GCA_036274135.1 Geminicoccaceae bacterium | reverse complement strand
CGAAGCACAGAACAAGGCTGCGGCGTGCGGCGGCATCGGCCATCGCGGCGGTCTCGCCGGCGTTCAGCGCCGGCGGCTTCTCGCACAGCACGTGCCGGCCGGCCGCAAGCGCCGCCATCACCATCGGATGGTGCAGGAAGGTCGGCAGCGCGATGACGACGGCATCCAGCTCATCGAGCGCGAACAGCTCGTCGGCGCTCGCGAACTGCCTGGCATCGGTGCCGCGCGCCAGCTCGCGCCGGCGATCGGGGTCGAGGTCGGCGACCGCCGCGATCTCCCATTCGCCGCTCGCCGCGAATCCCTCGGCGTGCCTCTGACCGGGCCAGCCGCCGCCGACGATGCCGACCTTCAGTCTCGCGCTCGACACGGGTTCAGATCGTCGGGGAGGCGAGCAGGGTGCGCCGCAGGAAGTTCAGGGCGCTGATGACGGAGTACTGCCGGACCCGATTGCGGTCGCCCGGCAGGCGCGCGCCTTCCGACATGACCCGATCGCCGAGCGCCAGGCCGATGAACAGCGTGCCGACCGGCTGGCCCTCCTGCTCGTCCGGGCCGGCGACGCCGGTGGTGGCGAGGCCGACGTCGGTGCCCACCGCGGCGCGAACGCCGTCGGCCATCGCTTCCGCCGCCTGCGCGGTCACCACCGGGCCCTCCGGGACGCCAAGAAGCTTTTGCTTCACGGCGACCTCGTACGCCACTACGCCGCCGCGATACACGTCACCGCAGCCCGGCAAGGCGCAGATCCGCGCGCTCATCAGGCCGCCGGTCAGGGATTCGGCGACCGCGAGGGTCAGGCCGCGGGCACGCAGCAGGTCGAGGGTCACCGACTCCATCGTCTCGTCGTCGACCCCGAATACGTAGTCGCCGAGCAGCGCCCGCAGGCGCGCCTCCTCGGCCGCCAGGATCGCATCGGCCGTGGCCTGGTCGGCGGTCTTGGCGGTGATCCGCACCTTGATGCCCTCGATGCCGCTGGCCAGAAAGGCGAGCGTCGGATTGCCCAGGGCGTCGAGCTCGGTGATCCGCTCGGCCAGCATCTCGGCCAGGCCCGATTCGCTCTGCCCCCAGGTGCGCAGCACGCGGCTGGTGATGACGGCGCTGACGCCGGCGCGCCGCTGCAGGTCGGGCAGCACGGTGCCGCTCAGCATCTCCTCCATCTCGTGCGGCACGCCCGGCACGGCGTAGATCACCTTTTCGCCGAGCGGGCAGACCAGGCCCGGCGCCGTGCCCGGCATCTGCGGGATCGGCCAGGCGCCCTGCGGCACGTCCGCCTGGCGCAGGTTGTTCTCGGTCATGTGGCGGCCGCGCGCGGCGAACAGCGCCCGGATCCGCGCCACGATCGCCGCATCGCGGATCAGGGGCACGTCCATCACCTGGGCGATCGCCTCGCGCGTGATGTCGTCCTGGGTCGGCCCGAGTCCGCCGCACAGGATCACCGCGTCGGAACGCTCCAGCGCGAGGCGGATGGCGCCGACGATGCGGCCGAGATTGTCGCCGACCTTGGTCTGGAAATGCGAATCGATGCCGGCCAGCGCCAACCGGGCACCGATCCAGGACGAGTTCGTATCGACGATCTGCCCGAGCAGCAACTCGGTGCCGACGGCCACCACCTCGCAGCGCATGCGCACTCCTTTTGCCCCGTGGCGACCGAGCGCCAGGACCACGACCGGCCCGAAGATACCGCGCCGCGCGCGCTTTGGAATGGCCCTCGTCGCGGTAAAGCGCGGCGCCGATGGCTCAGGGATTGAAGATCAGCATGATGAAGGCGAGGAACAGCACCAGATGGATGGCGCCCTGCAGGATGTTGGTGCGGCCGCCGGTGAACGTCAGGGTGCTGACCGCCAGCGTCACCAGCAAGAGGATCATGTCGACCTGCTTGAGGCCGAGCTGGACGTTGCGCTCGATGACCACGCCGATGATCAGCACGGCCGGGACGGTGAGGCTGATGGTCGCCAGAGCCGAGCCGAGCAGGATGTTGACCGAGCGCTGCAGCCGGTTGGCGCGGGCGGCGCGCAACGCGCCCAGACCTTCCGGCGCCAGCACAAGGGTGGCGACGATGACGCCGCCGACGATCACGGGCGCGTGCATCGTCTCGATGCCGTAGTCGACGAAGAGGGCGAGCTTCTTCGACATCAGCACCACCGGCAGCATGGTCGCGAGCAGCAGGACCGCATGGTAGGGCACCGAGCGGATCTCGTGATGGCCGTGTTCGTGCGCCGTCTCGTCATGCGCGAGCGGGTTCGGCCGCGCTTTGTCGCGGACGCCCGGCTGAATGAACTGATTGCGGTGCCGCACGGTCTGGATCACGAGAAAGACGCCATAGAGCACGATCGTCAGGACGGCGAAGAACAGGGCCTGGGCCGACGTGAACTGCGGCCGCCGGGTCGTGAAGTCGGGCAGGACCAGGGTCAGCACGGCGAGAGGCACCAGCACCGCGAGAAAGGCCTTGGCCCCCTGCAGGTTGTAGTGCTGCTCGCCGTACCGCAGGCCCCCGAGCAGCAGCGTCAGCCCGACCATGGCGTTAAGGACGATCATGAGCACCGCGAACATGGTGTCGCGTGCCAGGGTCGGCTCGTTCTCCCCGGACAGCATGATCGCCGAGATGAGCGAGACCTCGATGACGATCACCGACAAGGTGAGGATCAGGGTGCCGTATGGCTCGCCCAGCGTTTCTGCCAGGCTTTCGGCGTGCCGGACTACGCCGAAGGAGCACCACAGCATGGCCGCGAACAGCCAGAGGAACAGAACGATCGTCCTGACACCGAGGGTCAGATCGCCGACCAGGACGTCGGGAAAGGCGTAAAACAGGACGGTCGTCAGCACGCCCAACGCCATCGCGCCCTCGGCGCGCGCGACCGTGCCGACCATGTCCCCCGCGGACCACCGGCGCGGTGGACCGATGCCTTCGTCGGGCAATGCCATCCCCCAGGTCCCGGCCGAGCCACGGCAGCTACGTGCTATCACAGGCGGGCGGAGGCGATCAATCTGGCTGCGGCCCGATCGGCGTGCGGGCCGGCTCGAGCTTCGCCTTGCCGCCGCGGGCTCTCAGGTCTCGCCGCTCGCGCGAAGCTCGCCGGGCCGCAGGTTGGTCCGGCTCAGGTAGTCGAGCGCGGCCGCCACGCCGCTCTCGCTCAGCGCGACGCCGCGCTCGCGCAGCCCCATCTCGACGCCCGACAGCGTGGCGGAAAGCATCAGGTCGTTGAAGTCGCCGAGATGGCCGATGCGGAACACCCGGTCGTGCAGCTTGGAAAGGCCGTTGCCGAGCGACAGATCGAAACGCTCGAGGATGTGCGCGCGCAGCCCGTCGGCGCTCTGGCCTTCGGGCATCACGACGGCGGTGAGCGAGTTGGAGACCTCGTGCGGATCGGCGCACTGAATCTCGAGCCCCCAGGCGCGCGCCGCGCGCCGGGTCGCCTCGCCGTGCCGCGCGTGGCGGGCGAACACGTTGTCGAGGCCCTCCTCGTGCAGCATCGCGACCGCCTCGCGCAGGCCGCGCAGCAGGTTGGTCGCGGGCGTATAGGGGAAGAAGCCCTTGGCGTTGGCCGCGAGCATCGCCTGCCAGTCCCAGAACGAGCGCGGCAGGCGGGCGCTCTCGCTCGCCTTGAGCGCTTTGGCGCTTACGGCGTTGAAGCCGAGCCCTGGCGGCAGCATCAGGCCCTTCTGCGAGCCGCCGACCGTGACGTCGACGCCCCACGCGTCGTGGCGGTAGTCGATCGAGGCGAGCGAGGAAATCGTGTCCACCAGGAAGAGGGCAGGGTGGTCGGCCCGGTCGATCGCCCGGCGAATTTCCGCGATCCGGCTCGTGACGCCGGTCGAGGTCTCGTTGTGCACGACGCAGACCGCTTTGATGCGGTGGCCGCGGTCCTCTGCCAGGCGCGCCTCGATCGCCTCGGGATCGGCGCCATGGCGCCAGTCGCCCGGGATGAATTCCGGCTCCACACCGAGCCGCTCGGCCATCTCGCGCCACAGCGTGGCGAAATGGCCAGTCTCGGCCATGAGCACGGCATCGCCCGGCGAGAGCGTGTTGACCAGCGCCGCTTCCCAGGCGCCGGTGCCGGACGACGGATAGATGATTACCGGCTGCTCGGTCTTGAAGATCGTGCGTATCCGGCTCAGCACCTCGCGCGCCAGCGCCGCGAATTCGGGGCCGCGATGGTCGATGGTCGGCAGCGCGATGGCGCCGAGCACGCGGTCCGGCACGTTGGTAGGCCCGGGGATCTGCAGGAAGTGCCGACCGGGCTGACGGGCTGCGGACGGCTGGGTCGCGCCGGCTTCTGGCATTTTGCATGCAATCCGAATGTTGCCATGCTATCGGTAGCATGACCGGTGCTGCAAGGCCAGCGCAGGTTTTGCATTTTACATGCAAGAAACCCGAACGAGCCGATATCATGGCACGTCCGGCCGCCTGGGGTGAGCAGTGTGGCACAGGTCTTCGACATTCGCGATCGCGGCGCTGCCCGGGACCCGCTGGCGGCGCGGCTCGCGCGCGAGATCGAAGGCGAGGTGCGCTTCGATGCGGCGACCCGCGGCCGCTACAGCACCGACGCGTCGATCTATCAGATCGTGCCCCAGGGCGTGGTGCTGCCGAAGTCGGTCGCCGATGTCGAGGCGGCGCTCGCGATCGCGCGCGAGCAGGGCATCTCGGTGATCGCGCGCGGGGGCGGCACCTCCCAGGCCGGCCAGACCGTCGGCCGCGGTCTCGTGATCGACAACAGCAAATATCTCGACCGGACGGACGAGTTCGATCCGGACGGACGCTCGATCTGGGTCGAGCCCGGCGTCGTGCTCGACGACCTCAACCGGCACCTCAAAGCCTCGGGTCTGTGGTTTCCGGTGGACATCTCGACCAGCAGCCGGGCCACAATTGGCGGCATGGCGGCCAACAACAGCTGCGGCTCGCGCTCGCTGCGTTACGGCATCATGGCCGACAATGTGCTGGCGATCGAAGGCCTTCTGGCGGACGGCGAGCGGGTCACCTTCGACCAGGTGCAGGGCAACCTGCACGAAGTCGACGGCAGCCGGCACTATCTGGCGATCATCCAGAAGCTGCGCGCGATCGCGGCGGGCAACGCCGACGACATCCGTGAGCGTTTCGCCAGGCTGACGCGCCGGGTCGGCGGCTACAACCTCGACAGCATCGATCCCGCCGGCCACAACATGGCGCGCCTGGTGGTCGGCTCCGAGGGCACGCTCGCCTACTTCACCAAGATCAAGCTCCTGCTGCAGCCGCTGCCGCGGCACAAGGTGCTGGGCGTCTGCCACTTCCCGAGCTTCCGTGAGGCGATGACGGCGCCGCAGCACATCGTCAAGCTCGGGCCGACCGCGGTCGAGCTGGTCGACCGCTCGATCCTCGATCTCGCCGAGGCGATCCCGGCCTTCCGCGAGCTGCTGCCGAAGTTCGTGCGCGGCCGGCCGGCGGCGCTGCTGGTGGTGGAGTTCGCCGGCGACGAGCTTGAACCGCAGCTGGTGGCGCTCGCGCGTCTCGAGGAGCTGATGGCCGATCTCGGTCTGTCTGGCAGCGTCGTGCGCACGCTCGAGCCCGCGGCGCAGGCCGAGGTCTGGGACATCCGCACCGCCGGCCTCAACATCGCGATGTCGATGAAGGGCGACGGCAAGCCGGTCTCGTTCATCGAGGACTGCGCCGTGCCGCTCGCGAACCTGACAGACTACACTGAGCGACTGAGCGCCGTCTTCGCGCAGCACGGCACCAGGGCCACCTGGTACGCGCACGCCTCGGAGGGCTGCCTGCACGTCCGCCCGATCCTCAATCTCAAGCAGGAGCAGGGTGTCCGCGTCATGCGCGAGATCGCCGAGGCGGCGTTCGCCATGGTGCGGGAATACAAGGGCTCGCATTCGGGCGAGCACGGCGACGGGCTGGTACGCTCGGACTTTCACGAGAAGATGTTCGGGAAGCGCCTGGTGCGGGCGTTCGAGGAGGTCAAGGACAGCTTCGACCCGCAAGGCCTCCTGAATCCCGGCAAGATTGTCCGTGCGCCGCGCATGGACGACCGCAGCCTGCTGCGCTATCCGCCGGGCTACGGGGCGATGCCTCTCGACACCGCGCTCGACTGGAGCGCCTGGGGCGGCTTCCTCGGCGCCACCGAGATGTGCAACAACAACGGCGCCTGCCGCAAGGCCGCGGGCGGAGTGATGTGCCCGTCGTTCCGCCTGACCGACGACGAGCAGCACGTCACGCGGGGTCGCGCCAACACGCTGCGCCTCGTGCTGTCCGGCCAGCTCGGCGCCGAGGCGCTGACCTCGGATGCGATGTACGAGACGCTGGAGCTCTGCGTCAGCTGCAAGGCCTGCCGGCGCGAATGCCCGACCGGCGTCGACATGGCGCGCATGAAGATCGAGGTGCTGCACCAGCGCGCGCGGCGCCATGGCGTGACGCGGCGGCAGCGGCTGGTGGCGTGGCTGCCGCGCTACGCGCCCTATGTCGCGCGTGTCGCGCCGCTCGCCAACCTGCGCAATCGCTGGCGGTGGGCGGCGAGGGCAGGGGAGCGCCTGCTCGGGTTGAGCGCCAGGCGCAGCTTGCCGCCGTGGCGGCGCCGGCCCTACCGGCCGGCCGGCGACGGCGGGCCGGACGAGCGCGCCGTGGTGCTGTTCGCCGACACCTTCAACACCTGGTTCGAGCCCGAGAACGCAGAGGCCGCCGAGCGCGTGCTGGCCGCAGCCGGCTTTCGCGTCGTGAGCGCGACGCCGCCCGGCGAGCGCCCGCTGTGCTGTGGGCGCACCTTCCTGGCGGCGGGCCTGGTCGAGGAAGCGCGCGCCGAGCTGCGCCGCACGCTCACGTCGCTCACGCCCTGGCTGGAGCGGAGCGTCCCCGTGGTGGGTCTCGAGCCGTCCTGCCTCTTCACGTTCCGCGACGAGCTCGCGGCGATCCTGCCCGGCGCGCCGGCCGACCTCCTGGCCGGACAGGCCTTCCTGCTCGAGGAGTTTCTGGCCAGGGACACGAACGCGGCCGGGCTGCAGCCGCGGTTGCGGAAGGCGCCGTGGGACAAGGCGCTGCTGCATGGCCATTGCCACCAGAAGGCGTTCGGTGCGATGAGCGCGGCCCAGACCACCCTTCGCCTGGTGCCGGGGCTGCAGGTCGAGACGATCGAATCGAGCTGCTGCGGCATGGCCGGCGCGTTCGGCTACGAGGCCGAGCACTACGACGCGTCGATCGGCATGGCCGAGCGCGACCTGCTGCCCGCCGTCCGGCGCGCGGCGGCGGACGCGGTGATCGTCGCCGACGGCACGAGCTGCCGGCATCAGATCATGGACGGCGCCGGCCGCGAGGCCGTGCATGTCGCGCGCGTGCTCGCCGCGGCACTTGCCGGAGGGGACCTGCCCCAGAGGAGCGCATGATGGCCTCGAGCATCGCCCTTGCCGCCGACGTCGAGCCCATCGCCCGCCGGCCGCTGCACGACGAGGTCGTCGCGCGCCTGCGCGATGCGATCATCGAGGACCGCCTGGCGCCGGGCGAGCGCCTGAACGAGCGGCTGCTGTGCGTCCGCTACGGCGTGTCGCGCACGCCGCTGCGCGAGGCGCTGAAGATGCTGGCGCAGGAAGGGCTGGTGACGCTGCTGCCGCACCGGGGTGCCATCGTCGCGCCGCTCACCGTCACCGAGCTGGAGCAGACGATCGAGGTCATGCGACCGCTCGAGGCGCTGGCGGGCGAGCTGGTGGTCCGGCGGATCGGCGATGCCTGGCTGGCCGAGATCTGCGCGCTGCATCACGAGATGTGCGCCTTTCATGCGCGCCGCGACCTCCCTAACTATTTCCGGGCCAACCAGGCGATCCACCAGCATCTGATCGAGCAGTGCGGCAACCGCATCCTGACGGTGACCT
>DASUGG010000136.1:0-6171 GCA_036274135.1 Geminicoccaceae bacterium | reverse complement strand
GACAGCTGCCACGGCGCCGAGCCGAAGAACTCCTGATACCAGCGCAGCGACAGGCCGGTCAGCGGGAAGGTCAAGATGCCGCCGGCGTTGAAAGACAGCGGCACGATGGTCAGGATCGGCAGGATCAGGAAACCGAGCACCAGGATGCAGATCGCCCACAGGGCGTAGTGCCAGGCCCGTTCGGCAAAGCTCGCGGCGGGCGAAATGCCGTGCATCGTCAGCTCAGCTTCAGCCGGTCGAGGCCCACGAGCCGGGCGTACACCGCGAACAGGATCAGGGTCGCGGCCAGCAGCACGGCGCTGAGCGCCGCGGCCATGCCCCAGTTGATCGTCTGCTGGGTGAAGAAGGCGACGAAATAGCTCACCATCTGATCGTTGGCGCCGCCGACCAGGGCGGGCGTGATGTAGTAGCCGATCGCCAGGATGAACACGAGCAGGCAGCCGGCGCCTACCCCCGGCACGGTCTGCGGCAGGTAGACCCGCACGAACGCCCGTAGGGGGCGGGCGCCGAGCGAGGCGGCGGCGCGCATGTACTGCGGCGGGATGCCGCGCATCACGCTGTACAGCGGCAGCACCATGAACGGCAGCAGGATGTGGGTCATGGCGACATAGATGCCGAAGCGATTGTACACCAGCTGCAGCGGCTGATCGGTGATGGCGAGGCCCTGCAGCAGGCCGTTGATCGGCCCTTCACGCTGCAGCAGCACGACCCATGCCGCGGTCCGGACCAGGAGCGACGTCCAGAACGGCAGCAGCACGAGGATGAGCAGCAGGTTGCTGATCCGCAGCGGCAAGGACGCCAGCTTGTAGGCGAGCGGATAGCCCAGCAGCAGGCACCAGAAGGTGACCACGAAGCCGATCCAGAACGTGCGCACGAAGATGTTGACGTAGATTGCCTCGTCGGGCGGCGCGCGCACGATCGCACCGGTAGCGTCCTGGTGGCGGTCGAGTGCCGCCAGGAGGTAGAGCGGCGTGAGCGGCGCGGCGGCGCGCTGGATCACGACCCAGGTGGCCGGCTCGCCCCACTGCGGCTCCAGCCCGATCAGGGTCTCGCGCCAGGAGCCGGCCGGCTGCTGCGGCAGGCCGCGTCCGGTCGTCATGAGCAGGCTGCGGAAGCCCGGCAGCTCGTACGCCAGCCGTTTGGCCACGCTCGCCAGCGTGCGCGCCTCGTAAGCCTCGCGCAGCTCGGCCGCGAAGGTGGCGAAGACCTGCTCGTCGGGCAGGCCTTCGCCATTCCAGTCGCGGATCAGCGCCGCCGTCGCCGGCATGGCCGTGCGCAGCTCGGGATTGTCGACGCTGCGCCAGAGCATGCCGGCGATCGGCAGCAGGAAGGAGACCAGCAGGAACAGCAGCAGGGGCGCCACCAGCAGCGCCGCCTGCCAGCGGCGCAGCCGCTCGCTGCGGCGTAGCCGCCGCCGCTGCGCCGCCCGTTCGCGGGCGGCGTCGACGGTCAGCGGCGCCCGGGCTACAGCCACCTGGGGGCGATGGGGTCTACTGCGCCGCCCAGGCCGTGAACCGCTCCATCAACGGCTCCACGTTCTCGACCCAGAACTCGGTGTCGAGCTCGATCGCGACCGCCAGATTGTCCGGCGCGGTCGGCAGGTCCTGCAGAACCTCCGGGTCGATCTTGGCCGCCGCGTCCTTGTGGGTGACGCCATAGGCGATCGCCAGCGGCAGATTGCTCTGGCGCTCGGGCTGGCTCGCGAACTCGATGAACTTGACCGCCGCTTCCTCGTGCGGCGAATTGGCGAGGATCACCCAGCTGTCGACCGCGTAGATGCTCTGCGGCCAGACGACCTTGAAGTTGCGGCCGTCTTCCGCGTTGGCCGCCGAGATCCGGCCGTTGTAGGCGTTGGTCATGATGACCTCGCCCGAGGCGAGCAGCTGCGGCGCCTGGGCGCCCGCCTCCCACCAGATGATGTCGTCCTTGATCTCGTCGAGCTTGGCGAAGGCGCGGTCCACGCCCTCAGGCGTGCGCAGAACCTCGTAGACCTGATCGGGCGGTACGCCGTCCGCCATGAGCGCGAACTCGAGGGTGTACTTGGCATGCCGGCGCATGCCCCGCTTGCCCGGGTACTTCTCGGTATCCCAGAAATCGGCCCAGCTCTGCGGCGGGTCGCCGGTGATCTTGTCGGCGTCGTAGGCGATCAGCGTCGACCAGACGATCGTGCCAACGCCGCAGTCGTCGACCGCGGCATCGATGAACTGATCCTTACCGCCGAGCGCTTCCCAGTCGATCAGGTCGTACAGGCCCTCCTCGCAGCCGATCACCAGCTCCTCGGCCTCGACCTGGACCACGTCCCATTCCTGGCCGCCGCCCTCGACTTTGGCGCGGATCGCGCCGACGCCGCCGTTCCAGACGTCCTCGACCAGGTCGAGCCCGGTCTCCTGCTTGAACGGCTCGAAATACACCTCGCGCTGGGCGTCCTGGTAGGCGCCACCAAAGGAGGTCACGGTCAGATCCGCTGCCAGCGCCGGTCCCGTGGACAGGCCCAACAGCCCCGCCGTCGCTACGGCAGCGCTCATGCCAAACGGCAGCCTCGTCATCATCGTCTCCCTCGTTCCTTAGCGATCGGCAGGCGCCGACCTTTGCTCTCGTGCCACCACATCTCGCGCACTTTGCCATGGCTCGGCAAGAGCCCCATCACGCGCCGATTGCCGCGCTCAGCTCACCTCGAGCGCGCGGCAGTCCTCGACCTGCCAGCCGATCCTGATCTGCTCGCCGGCCGCGAAGCGCACGCGGCTCGCGGCATTGGGCAGCTTGATGATGAAGTCGTCGCAACCGCAGGTGCTAACACGCACCCGCGTGTGGTCGCCGTGATAGATCAGCTCCTCGACGCGCGCGCCGAACACGTTGGCGCACCCTTCGGGGCTCGGGTCGATCAGCACGCGCTCGGGCCGCAAGGACAGGGTCGAGGCGGTCCCGACCCCCTCGACGTTGACGGCGAGCGCCCTTACCTCGCCGCCTTGCACCGCGACGATGCAGGTCCGCCCCTGCACCTCGCGCACGGTGCCGAGCAGGCGGTTGTTCTCGCCGATGAACCGGGCGACGAAGGCGTTCTCGGGTTGGTCGTAGAGGTCCTGCGGCGTCGCCACCTGCTGAATCGCGCCATGCGCCATGACGGCGATGCGGTTCGACATCGTCAGCGCCTCGGTCTGGTCGTGCGTCACGTAGACCACGGTGACGCCGAGGTGCTCGTGCAGATGCTTGACCTCGTACTGCATCTGCTCGCGCATCTGCTTATCGAGCGCGCCGAGCGGCTCGTCCATCAGGACGAGCTTGGGCTCGAACACCAGCGCCCGGGCGACGGCCACCCGCTGCTGCTGGCCGCCCGAGAGCTGCGCCGGCCGGCGATGGCCGAAGCCGGAGAGCTGGACCATCTCCAGCGCCCTCCTGGTGCGCTTCTCGATCTCGGGCCGCGACAGCTTGCGGATCTCGAGCGGGAAGGCGACGTTCTCGTTGACCGTCATGTGCGGGAACAGCGCGTAGTTCTGGAACACGACGCCGATGTCGCGCTTGTGCGGCGGCGCGTTGTTGATCGGCCGGCCGTCGAGCACGATCTCGCCCTGCGTCACGCTCTCGAAGCCGGCGAGCATCATCAGGCAGGTGGTCTTGCCCGAGCCGGACGGCCCAAGCAGCGTCAGGAACTCGCCGCGCGCCACGTCGAGGTCGAAGTCGCGCACCACCAGCGTCTCGCCGTCATAGGTCTTCTGCACCCCCATGAAGCGGACATAGGCCTCGTTCGGCACAGGAGCGTCCTCCCGTTCGCATCGCCGATGGTGGCCCGAGCCTTGCTTGCTGTCCATGATGGGGCTGCCAGACCGCCTCAGAGATAGTCGCGCAGGAAGGCCACGAGAGGCCGGTCGGCCGGCGGCATCGGATATTCCCGCATGTCCCGCGGCCGCACCCACCTGATCGCCTGGCCCTCGCGCGGCCGCGGCAGCCCGTGCCATACCCGGCAGACAAACAGCGGCATCAGCAGGTGGAAGTCCTCGTAACCGTGCGAGGCGAAGGTCAGGGGCGCCAGGCAGTTGGCGGTCACGTCGAGACCGAGCTCCTCCTCCAGCTCGCGGATCACGCAGGCTTCCGGCGTCTCGTCCGCCTGTACCTTGCCGCCGGGAAACTCCCACAGGCCCGCCATCGGCCTGCCCTCGGGCCGCCGCGACAGCAGTACCCGGTGATCCGGATCGACCAGGGCGCAGGCGGCGACCAGCAGCAGCCTAGGACCTGTAGTCGGCATTGATGGAGATGTAATCGTGGGTCAGATCGCAGGTCCAGACCACGGCGCGGCCAGGCCCGCCGCCGACCGCGATCTCGACCAGGATCTCCCGCCCCTTGAGATGCGCGGCGATCGGCGCCTCGTCGAGATCTGCCACCCTGGCGCCCGCGCGCGCGACGGCGTGGCCGCCGAAGCTGATCGCGAGCAGCGCCGGCTCGACCGGCTCGCCGGCCTTGCCGACCGCCATCACGACCCGGCCCCAGTTCGCATCCTCGCCGGCGATCGCGGTCTTGACCAGGGGCGAGTTGGCCACCGCCAGGGCGATGCGGCGCGCCGAGCCGTCGCTCGCCGCGCCGTCCACGGCGATGGTGATCAGCTTGCGCGCCCCCTCGCCGTCGCGCACCACCTGCTGCGCGAGGTCGCGCAGCACCGCCTCGAGCGCGGCGCGGAAGTCCGCGAGTATGGCGTCGTCCCGGGCGCGCGGCGGCGCATGCGCCGCCTGGCCCGTGGCGAACAGCAGCAGCGTGTCAGAGGTCGAGCTGTCGCTGTCTACGGTGATGGCGTGGAACGAGCGCTCGTTGGCGTCCGCCAGGATGGACCGCAGCAGCTCGGCCGGCAGCGCCGCGTCGGTGAACGCGAAGGCCAGCATGGTGGCCATGTCCGGCTGGATCATGCCCGAGCCCTTGGCGATCCCGGCGATGGTCACCTCGGTGCCGCCGATCGTCGTGCGCGCGAAGCTGCCCTTGGCGAAGGTGTCGGTGGTGCGGATCGCCTCGGCCGCATCGCGCCAGGCGTCCGGGCTGAGCTGCTCCTCGAGCTGCGGCAGGGCCGCCACGATCTTGGCGACCGGCAGGGGCTCGCCGATCACGCCGGTGGACGCGACGTAGATCTCCTCGGGCTCGCCGCCCAGAAGCTTCGCCACGGCGTCCGCCTCGGTCCGCACCGCGGCATCGCCGGACGGGCCGACCAGGACGTTGGCGCAGCCGGCGTTGACGATCAGGCCGCGCGCGCGACCTTGCGGCAGGATGCGCCGGCACCAGAGGACCGGATGGCCAGGAACCGCTGAACGGGTCAGCAGGCCGGCGACCGTGGTGCCCGGCGCCAGCTCGACCAGTGCCAGGTCCGGACGGCCGCGGTAGCGGATCTCGGCCGCCGTCCCGGCCAGGCGCACGCCGGCGATCGCCGGGATCGCCGGGAAATCCTGCGGTGCCAGAGGCGAGCGGGCGAGAGCCATGATCGGTCGTTGGGGGCTGCTGCCTTACTGCTGGGCCGGCGCCTTCTGCTTCGGCGAGCCGTCGATATTGAACCGCTCGATCTCGGCGCCGTCGCGCAGATCCTCGACCAGCGCGGTCACGATCTCGCGCGCCATCTCCTGGCGCAGCTGCGGCGCGGTCTGGTCGTAGCTCGGCTCGACATGACGGCGCTCCAGCACGCCGATCACATGCCAGCCGAACTGCGTCTGGACCGGCTCCTGCGACGTCTCGCCGGCCTCGAGGGCGAACGCGGCGTCGGCGAACTCCGGCACGACCTGCTCGCGGCTGATGAAGCCGAGATCGCCACCGGCGGGCCCGGACGGGCCGACCGAGTGCTGCCGCGCCACCTCGCCGAAGTCGGCGCCGCCCTGCAGCTCCTCGATGATCGTCCTGGCCTCGTCCTCGGTCGGTACCAGGATATGGCGCGCATGCACCTCGTCGCGCGCGAAGCCCTCCTCCGCCCTCTTCTCCTCGTAGCGGGCGCGCAGCTTCTCCTCGGTCATGCCGTCCTCGATCGCCTGCTGCAGAAAGAAGTCGCGCAGCACCGCGGCGCGCGCCTGCGCCAGCGCCGCCAAGACCTCCGGACGGTCGCCCACGTTCTGCCGCTCGGCCTCGTCGGCGAGCAGGCGGAAGTCGATGACCCGGTCGAGCAGCACGTCGTACAGCATCTCGAGAGGCATCTGGCGCATCTGCTCGGGC
>DASUGG010000135.1:0-2048 GCA_036274135.1 Geminicoccaceae bacterium | reverse complement strand
GGTCGAGATCATGGAGACGAATACCGACATCACGGAGCGCCGGCGGGCCCAGGACGCGCTGCACCGGGCGCAGGACGAGCTCACGCATGCCACGCGCGTGATGACGCTCGGCGAGCTGAGCGCGTCGATCGCGCACGAGGTCAACCAGCCCTTGGCCGCGATCGTCACGAACGGGCAGTCCTGTCTGCGTTGGCTCGATCGCGACCCGCCGGAGCTGGACGAGGTGCGCGGCGCGCTGACGCGCATCATCGGCGACGGCGAGCGCGCCGGCGAGGTGATCCGCCGGATACGGGCGCTGGCCAAGAAGACCGATCCGCAGAAGGCGCCGCTGAACCTGAATGACGTCATCAACGAGGCCATGCACCTGGTGCGCCGCGAGGTGCTGAGCCATCGGGTCGCGCTGCGGCTCGAGCTGGCGCCGGATCTGCCGCCGGCGCTTGCCGATCGCGTCCAGCTGCAGCAGGTGATCATCAATCTCGTGATCAACGCGATCCAGGCGATGGCGTCGGTGACCGGGCGTCCTCGCGAGCTGCTGGTCCGCACGCAGGCCGACCAGGGACAGGTGGCGGTCGACGTTCGCGACTCCGGGATCGGCATCGCCCCCGAGATCGAGAGCCGGCTGTTCGACACCTTCTTCACCACCAAGCCGGACGGCGTCGGCATGGGGCTGCCGATCTGCCGCTCGATCATCGAGGCGCATGGCGGGAGGATATGGGCGTTGCGCGACGGCGGCCCGGGGACCACGTTCCGCTTCGTCCTGCCGTCGATCGCGCCGCCGGCGCCCGACGGTTCAGGACTTCGAGGGGAGGCAGAGGATGAGCGATGAGAACCTGAAGCGGCAAGCGGCGCAGGCGGCGCTCGAGCTGTTGCCCGAGCGCGGCGTGCTGGGGCTCGGCACCGGCACGACCACCCGCTGGTTCATCGAGGCGGTAGGCGATCTGGTCAGGGGAGGGCGGCAGCTCGTCGCCGTGCCGACCAGCCGCGCCAGCCGCGAGCTCGCGGCCAGGCTCGGCATCCCGCTGCTCGACGACGCCGGCCCCTGGGAGATCGAGCTGTGCGTCGACGGCGCCGACGAGGTCAGCGCGACCCTCGACCTGATCAAGGGCGGCGGCGGTGCGCACACGCGCGAGAAGATCGTCAACTTCGCGGCGCGCCGCAACGTCATCATCGTCGACGATTCCAAGCTCAGCAGCAGGCTCGGCGAGAAGCGCAAGGTGCCGGTGGAGGTGCTGCCGTTCGGGGCAAAGACCACCGAGGCGGCGCTCGGCAAGCTCGGCACGCCGCAGCTGCGGCAGCAGGACGGCGCGCCGTACCGGACCGACTCGGGCAATCTCATCTACGATCTCGGCGTCGGGCCGATCGACGACCCGCAGGCCCTGGACGCGCGGCTGCATACGCTGCCCGGCGTGGTCGAGACCGGCCTGTTCCTCGGCCGCGTCGACGTCGTGGTCGTCGCGAGCGCGGGCGGCATCCGCCGGCTCACCCGCTGAACGGCGGCGTGCGCGGTGGCGGCCGGCCTCTCGGCCGCCTGGTATCGAGCTCGCGACCGCTGCAGACGCCGGCCCCGAGCCCGCCGGCGGCCCCTGTCCGGCCCGCCGGACGCGCGTGATCAGCGGGGCCGGGCGTCCTCGGGCCTGCCCGCGACGGTCGCTCGAATCTCGATCACCGCCCCCTGGCGTAGGACTCGCAGCGTCAGCGTCCGGCCGATCGTGTCGCGGCCGAGCAGCCTGTGCACGGCATCGACCGTGGGCGTGGCCTCGCCGTCGATCGCGAGGATCAGGTCGCCGGCGCGCAGCCCTGCCGCGGCGGCCGGGCCGCTCTCGGCGAGACTGGCGATCAGCACGCCGGCCGGCACGTCGAGCCCGAGCCGCCGTCCCAGCCGGCGGTCGAACGGCTGGGTCTGGCCGGCGAGCCCGAGATAGCCGCGGATCACCTTTCCTTCGCGCAGCAGCTCCGGCACCACCCATTTGGCGGTGTCGATCGGCACCGCGAAACAGATGCCCTGGGCGCCGCCGATGATGGCCGTGGTGATGCCGACCAGCCTTCCG
>DASUGG010000134.1:0-22489 GCA_036274135.1 Geminicoccaceae bacterium | reverse complement strand
GCCGTCGCCTGGCGCGGCTGCCTGATCTGGGACCTGCCCGACGACGAACTCGAGGCGTTCGCGCGGCGGCATGCCGCCTGGGGCTACGACGTGCGCCTGGTCGAGCAGGAGGAGATCGCGGCGCTCGAGCCGCACCTGATCGCGCCGCCGGCTCGGGCTGCCTATGCCGCCGGCGACGCCACCGTCGAGCCTGCAGCGGCGACCCGGGCGCTGCTGGCCGCGGCCGAGCGGCTCGGCGCGGTCGTCCGGCTCGACACCGGGGTGACCGATCTCGCGACCGGGCCCGGCGGCGTTCGCGTCGTGATCGGCGCCGGCACGCTCGAGGCGGATATCTGCGTCATCGCCGCCGGGGTGGCGACGGAAACCTTGTGCGCCCGGATCGGCGTCGCGCTGCCGATGCGCTCGTCGCCGGGCCTGCTGGCGCACAGCACGCCTGCCGCGCCGCTGCTGCGCCACGTGATCGAGGCGCCGGGCCTGCACATGAAGCAGGAGGACGGCCGGATCGTCGCGGGCGAGGATTTCGGCGGCGGACCGGCGCCGAACGATCTGGACACCGAGGGTCGCCGCCTGCTCGCCCTGGTCGGCCAGCAGGTGCGCGGCGCCGAGGGCCTGGCGCTCGAGCGCGTGACCGTCGGCATGCGGCCGATGCCGGCGGACGGCATGCCGGTCTTGGGCTTCGCGCCCGACCTGCCCGGCCTCTATCTCGCGACGATGCACAGCGGCGTCACGCTGGCGCCGGCCGTCGGCCGTTTCGCGGCGATGGAGATCCTCGACGGCGTGCGGATCGAGATGCTCGCGCCATACCGGCCCGGGCGGTTCCGCCAAGGCTGAGGAGCCGGGGCGCAGCCGAAGCCGCGCCCCACAAACGAGCTACTCGGCGACGACCTTCCTCCTGCGCTCAGGCGAGGTCGAAGCGGTCGAGGTTCATGACCTTGTTCCACGCCGCCACGAAGTCGCACACGAATTTCTCCTGCGCGTCGTCGCAGGCATAGACTTCCGCGAGCGCCCGCAGCTGCGAGTTCGAGCCGAAGACCAGGTCCACGCGGGTGCCGGTCCACTTGGGGGCGCCGGTCGCGCGATCGATCCCCTCATATACGCCTTCCGACGTGGCGGAGGGATGCCACTCCGTGCGCATGTCGAGCAGGTTCGCGAAGAAATCGTTGGTCAGCGTCCCGGGCCGCCTGGTGAAAACGCCGTGCTGAGACTGCCCGGTATTGGCGTCCAGAGCACGCAGGCCGCCGACCAGGACCGTCATCTCGGGCGCGGTCAGCGTCAGCAGCTGCGCCTTGTCGATCAGGAGCTCTTCGGGCGAGATGGTATAGCGGCCCTTGAGGTAGTTGCGGAAGCCGTCGGCGATCGGCTCCAGGAAGGCGAAGGAGTCCACGTCGGTCTGCTCCAGCGAGGCATCCGTGCGGCCGGGCGTGAAGGGCACCTCCACGTCCTGCCCGCCGTCCTTCGCCGCCTTCTCGATCGCGGCGCAGCCGCCCAGAACGATCAGGTCGGCGAGCGAGACCCGCTTGCCGCCGGACTGCGCGCCGTTGAACGCCTGCTGGATGCCCTCGAGCGTCCGCAGCACCTCCGCCAGCACGGGCGGGTTGTTCGCTTCCCAGTCCTTCTGCGGCGCCAGGCGGAGGCGCGCGCCGTTCGCGCCGCCGCGCTTGTCGGAGCCGCGGAAGGTCGATGCCGAGGCCCAGGCCGCCCCGACGAGCTCGGGGATCGACAGCCCCGAGACGAGGATCCTGGCCTTCAGGCCGGCGATGTCCTGCGCGTCGACCAGCTCGTGATCGACGGCCGGGATCGGGTCCTGCCAGATGAGCTCCTCGGCGGGAACGTCCGGGCCGAGATAGCGCGAGCGCGGACCCATGTCGCGGTGCGTCAGCTTGAACCACGCCCGCGCGAAGGTGTCCGCGAACTCGTCCGGGTTCTGGCGGAAGCGTCGCGAGATCCGCTCGTAGATCGGGTCCATGCGCATCGCCATGTCGGCGGTCGTCATCATGGTCGGGACCCGCCTGGTCGGATCGTGGGCGGCGGGCGCCAGGTCCTTCTCGGCGACGTTCATGGGCCGCCACTGCCAGGCGCCGGCTGGGCTCTTGGTCAGCTCGTACTCGTAGTCGAACAGCATGTCGAAATAGCTCATGTCCCACTTGGTGGGGGTCGGCGTCCACGAGCCTTCCAGGCCGCTGCCGATCGTGTCGTCGCCCTTGCCGCTGCCGAACCTGGACATCCAGCCCAGGCCCTGCTCCTCAAGGCCGGCGGCCTCGGGTTCGGGCCCGACCAGCGTCGGATCGCCGGCGCCATGACACTTGCCGAAGGTGTGGCCGCCGGCGGTCAGCGCGACGGTCTCCTCGTCGTTCATGGCCATGCGCGCGAAGGTCTCGCGGATGTCGCGGCCCGACGCGACCGGATCTGGCTTGCCGTTCGGGCCTTCCGGATTGACGTAGATCAGCCCCATCTGCACGGCGGCGAGGGGATTCTCGAGCTGTCGGTCGCCGGTGTAGCGCGTGTCGCCGAGCCACTCGGTCTCGGAGCCCCAGTAGATGTCCTCCTCGGGCTCCCAGACGTCCTCGCGCCCGCCGGCGAAGCCGAAGGTCTTGAAGCCCATCGACTCCAGGGCGCAGTTGCCGCAGAGGACGATCAGGTCGGCCCAGGAGAGCTTCCGGCCGTACTTCTTCTTGATCGGCCAGATCAGCCGGCGCGCCTTGTCGAGCAGCACGTTGTCGGGCCAGCTGTTGAGCGGCGCGAAACGCTGGCTGCCGCTGCTCGCACCGCCGCGGCCGTCGCCGGTGCGGTACGTGCCGGCGCTATGCCACGCCATGCGGACGAACAGCGGCCCATAGTGGCCGTAGTCGGCCGGCCACCAGTCCTGCGACGCCGTCATCAGCGCCATGATGTCCTGCTTCACGGCATCGAGGTCGAGGCTCTTGAACTCCTGCGCGTAATCGAACTCCTTACCCATCGGGTCGGCCAGGGGAGAGTTCCGCTGGAGGACCTTCAGGTTCAGCTGATTGGGCCACCAGCGCCGGTTCGCCTCGGATCCCGCGATACGCCTGAGCGCGCCGCCAGTCACCGGGCAGGTGCTCGCGCTTTTCGACTTGTCCATCGTGTCCTGCATCTTTCTCCCCCTGTTCCGTCGACGCCTGCGGTTTTCGCTTGCCAGCCCGCGAACGCCGATCGCGCGTCGCGCACGGCGCGACGATGGCAAATTGGCACCGCCGAGACGATCCGAAAAATCGATTGTGTCGATCCTTTCGATCGACGCTGCCAATCGTCGGTCTGCCAGGCATTGCCCTCTGGCGATCGCGCCGACCGCGCCGCACGGGCGCGCGAACGCTGGCGTCGATATGGTCGCTCCGCGAACGGATCGCAACGCGTGCGACGCCGCGCTCTCGCCTCCGCCGACTTGACGAGGCGCGCGGATTGATCGACACCAGGTCGCCAATGGAAAGGGGGCGCGTCATGTTTGCCAGTTATCCGAGCCTCAAGGACGCCGTCGTCTTCGTCACCGGCGGCGCGTCGGGGATCGGCGAGGAGATCGTGCGCGCCTTCGCGGCCCAGGGCTCGAAGGTCGGCTTCATCGACATGGACGCGGAGCGCGGCAAGGCGCTGGCCGAAGAGCTGGCGGACGGCGGCGCGACGATCCGCTTCGAGGCGGCCGACCTGCGCGACATCGACGCCCTGAAGCGCAGCTTCGCGGCGCTCGAGAGCGCTCTGGGTCCGGCCAGGGTGCTGGTCAACAACGCCGCGCGCGACGACCGGCATGGCTGGGAGGGCGTCACCCCGGCCTATTACGACGAGCGGATCGCCACCAACGTCCGCCACATGTTCTTCGCGATCCAGGCCGTGGCGCCGGGCATGATCAAGGCCGGCAAGGGCGGCTCGATCGTCAATTTCGGCTCCAACTCCTGGATGCAGAAGCAGGGCGGCATGCCGGTCTACACCACCGCCAAGGCGGCGGTGCACGGGATGACCCGCTCGTTCGCGCGCGACCTCGGGCCGCACCGCATCCGCGTCAACACGGTGGTGCCGGGCTGGGTGATGACCGAGCGCCAGAAGACCCTGTGGGCGACCCCGGAAGCGCTCGAGCAGCATCGCGAGAAGCAGTGCCTGCCGGACCTGATCGAGCCGGTCTACCTCGCCCGCATGGTGCTGTTCCTGGCCTCCGACGACGCCGCGATGTGCACCGCCAACAACTACATGGTCGAGGCCGGCTCGATCGGCTGAGGCGGGCGCCGTCTAGTCGAGGCCGGGGATCGGCACGCCGAAGGTCTGCAGCAGCAGCACGACGTTGAGCGTCAGGACGACCAGCGCGCCGGCGATCGCGCCCATGCTGGTCCAGCGACCGTTGGCGAACTCGCCCATGATGTCGCGCCGCGCCGTGAACAGCACCAGCGCGATCATCGGCACCGGCAGCGCGAGGCTCAGCACCACCTGCGAGAGCACCAGCGCCTGCGTCGAATCGACGCCCATGCCGACCACCACGAAGGCCGGCAGCATCGTCACCAGGCGACGCACCCAGATCGGGATGCGAAAGCCGACGAAGCCCTGCATGATCATCTGGCCGGCCATGGTGCCGACCACCGAGCTCGAGATGCCGGAGACGATCAGCGAAAGGAGGAACACGCTGGCCGCGGCCGCGCCGAGCAGCGGCGTCAGCGTGTGGTAGGCGGTCTCGATCTCGGCGACGTCGCTGTGGCCGAGATGGAAGGCTGCCGAGGCCATCATGACCATGGCCATGTTGACCATGCCGGCGAGCGCCAGGGCGATCACCACCTCGCGGTTGGAGAAGCGCAGCAGCGTGCGCCGCTCGCGGTCGTTGCGGGCCGGCACGCGCGCCTGGGTCAGGCCGGAGTGCAGGTAGACGGCGTGCGGCATGACCGTGGCGCCGATGATGCCGACCGCGATGGTCAGCGCCGCCGCATCGGGGATGCTCGGCGTGACCATATGCACCGCCGCTTCGCCCCAGGCGATCGGCGCCATAAACATCTCGATCAGGTAGCAGAGCGCGATGGTCGCGACGAACGCGCCGATCACCAGCTCCATCAGCCGGAAGCCGGAGCGTTCCAGCGTCAGGATGCCGTAGGTGACGACGGCGGTCACCGCCATGCCGGCCATGAGCGGTATCTCGAACAGCAGAGCGAGGCCGATCGCGCCGCCGAGGAACTCGGCGAGATCGGTCGCCATGGCGGCGATCTCGCTCACCACCCACATCGCCAGGACCGCCGGCAGCGGAAACTGCTCGCGGCACAGCTCGGCGAGGTTGCGGTTGGTGACGATGCCGAGCTTGGCCGACAGCCCCTGGAACAGCATCGCGATCAGGTTGGCCGCCAGCACGACCCAGAGCAGCGTATAGCCATAGCGCGCGCCGGCCTGGATGTTGGTCGCGAAGTTGCCGGGGTCCATGTAGGCGATCGAGGCGATCACCGCGGGGCCGGCGAACAGCAGCATCGCCCGTGCGCCGCTGCGCCGGCCTTCGAGGACCTCTCGGACGCCTCGCGTGGTATGCTCGGTCAGCACTGCGCTCGCCTCGTCGCGCGAGAGAGGGGTGCAGGGGATTGAAGGCGCGTTAGCCCTGGCTATACTTAAGACGCGAGACTAAGCGGTCAAGACCGCTCGGATGCACGCGCACGAGGATGTCGCGATGGCGGAGAACGCCGATCGGGACCGCCCCCGCCCCGACGCGCTGGTCGAGATCGACCGGCAGGTCGAGAGCTTTCGCCAAGCCCGCGAGGCGCGCCGGCTCGAGCTGGTCGAGGACTATGTCGAGCTGATCGCCGACCTGCTGCGCGAGGGCGGCGAGGCCCGCCAGGTGGACATCGCCGCCCGGCTCGGCGTGGCGCAGCCGACGGTCGCCAAGATGCTGCGGCGGCTGGTCGACGACGGCCTGGTCGCGAGGCGGCCCTATCGCGGCGTGTTCCTGACGGCGGCGGGCGCGGCGCTCGCCGCACGCAGCCGCGCGCGCCATCGCATCGTCGAGAGCTTCCTGCTGGCGCTGGGCGTCGACAGCGAGACGGCGCGGCGCGACGCCGAGGGCATCGAGCATCACGCGAGCGACGACACGCTGGCGGCGTTCGAGCGCTTCACCGCCGCCAGCCGGCGGCGCTAGCAGCCTCTTCTGCCCGGCGCCGCGGCCGGCTATGGTCGCGCGGCCTTCGCGGCCTGTCGCAACCGGGTGAGACCTCCGCGCCGCATGACCACGCAGGATCGGGCCGCGCCGGCCCAGGCCAATCCGCTCGCCTATCTGCTGCTGACCCTGACGGCGCTGTGCTGGGGCGCCAACGCGATCCTCGGCCGGCTCGCCGTCGGCGAGGTGTCGCCGATGGTCCTGACGCTGCTGCGCTGGCTCCTGGCGCTGGCGCTGTTCGTGCCGGTGGCGCAACGTCAGCTGCGCCGCGACTGGCCGGCGCTGCGCCGCCATCTGCCCTTTCTCGTGGCGATGGGCACGCTCGGCTTCACGGGCTTCAACGCCCTCTACTACGTCGCCGCGCACTACACCACGGCGGTCAATCTCGGCATCATCCAGGGCTCGATCCCGGTGTTCGTTCTGATCGGCGCCTTCGCGCTCTATCGCAGCCCGGTGACGCCGCTGCAGGTCGCGGGCGTGACGGTCACGATGCTGGGCGTCGTGCTGGTGGGCACCGGCGGCGATCTCGCGCGCATCGCGGGGCTGGCGATCAACCGCGGCGACCTGCTGATGCTCGTCGCCTGCCTGATCTACGCCGGCTACACCGTGGCGCTGCAGCGGCGCCCGCCGGTTGCGGCCCTGAGCCTGGTCATCGCCCTGGCCGCGGCGGCGCTGCTGGCCGCCCTGCCGCTGGTCGCCGTCGAGGCGGCGCTGGGCCGGCTGCAGTGGCCGACCCCGGCCGGCTGGGTCATCGCCGTGCTGGCGGTGCTGTTCCCGTCGTTCCTGGCGCAGATCTTCTTCATCCGCGGCGTCGAGCTGATCGGCCCGGGCCGCGCCGGCGTGTTCATCAATCTCGTGCCGGTGTTCGCCTCGATCCTGGCGGTGGCGATCCTCGGCGAATCCTTCGCGGGCTTCCAGGCGATCGCGCTCGGCCTGGTGCTCGGCGGCATCGGGCTGTCGGAGCGCGGCAAGCGCTGAGCCGGCGGCGGGATCGTGCTGGCCCTCGCGCCGCCTCCCGCATAGACTTCGGCCATGGAGGCGCCCGTCGCCCGTTCGACGGGCGCAACTGCATAGGGAGACAGCAATGCGAAGCAAGGCACGATCCGTGACCTTGGCGATGGTCGGAGCGCTGGTCCTCGCGCCGCAGGCCTTCGCCCAGTCGGGCAGCGTCGAGAGGGCCGTCGGCGGCTATTCCTTCGAGGAGGCGGCCAAGGAGAGTCCGGACACCAAGAACTTCCATTCCAACGACGGCGTCCTGACCTTCGCGATCGTGACGCACACCGCCGGCAACGGCTTCTTCGACCCGGTCTATGTCGGCGCCACCGCCGCCGCCAACCTGATCGGCGCCAAGGTCCTGCTGCTCGGCTCCGAATCGCCGACCGACGATCCGGCGCGCGAGATCGAGATCCTGAACCAGATCGTGCAGGATCCCAAGCTCGACGGCCTGATCATGACCACGCCGCAGGTCGGCGCCTACAACGACATCGTCAAGGCGGCCCAGGACCACGGCATCCCGGTCGCCACCACCAACAGCTATGACGGCACGCTGCTGGACCGCAACGGCATCAGCCACACCGGCCAGGACGCCTCGGCCGCGGCGATCGCCGGCGAGGCGCTGGTCGACTGCCTGACGGAGCGCGGCGTCGAGTCCGGCTCCATCCTGCTGCCGAACTCGACCGCGATGGGCAATGTCGAGGTCAACAACCGCGTGACATCGGCTTTCAACGCGATTGTCACGAAGCTGCAGGCGGCGGGCAAGCTGCAGGACTTCGTGGTCGACGCCGGCCCGGAGAACACCGGCATCGACACCAACCCGAATGATCCGGTGAACGGCATCATCTCGCTGTTCGAGTCGCGCGGCGACGTGGTCGGCGCGTTTGCCGGCAACAACGTGTTCACGCCGGCGCTCGCCAAGGCGGTGGCGCAGATGGGCAAGACCGGCGAGATCTGCGCCTACGGCTTCGACCTCGGTCCGGCGCAGCAGGAGGCGCTGCGTACCGGCGACCTCACCGGCGCGCTCGGCCAGCAGCCCTTCCTGCAAGGCTTCTGGCCGGTCATGCAGCTCTGGCTGCAGATCGATCGCGGCATCGCGGCGGCCAACCTCGACACGCGCGCCCAGCTCGTGACGCAGGAGACCGTCGGCGACATCGGCAAGCGGTTCGAGAACTGATCGCGACGCCAAGGAGGCGGGAGGGGAAGACCCTCCCGCCCGCCGCGCTCCGCGGCCGGCCCGCCCGTCCGATCCGATGAGCATGCCTGCCGGCGCTCTCGACCGCCGCGCGCCGTCCGAGCTGTTCGGCGGCTGGGAGGTCGGGCTCTTCGTGCTGATGGGCCTGCTCTATCTCGGCGGCGCCTACGTCAATCCCGGCTTCTTCGGCTCGCTCGACGCCTTCCACGCGCTGCTGCGCGATGCGGCCCGCTACGCCGTCATGGCGGTCGGCATGACCTTCGTCATCGTCAACAAGGACCTCGACCTCTCGGTGGGCTCGATCTACGGCCTGATCACCGTGGTGTTCTCCATGGCGTTCGCGTCGTACTTCTACGATCTCGGCCCGGTCGTCGCGGTCGCGGTGTGCCTGGCTCTCGGCCTCGCGATCGGCCTGGTCAACGGCCTGCTGGTCACGGTGCTGCAGGTGCCGGCCTTCATCGCGACGCTCACCATGCTGCTGATCGGCCGCGGCATCGTGCTCGGCCTGACCGGCGGCAAGGCGATCCTCTACTCGACCAAGGCGGCCGAATACCCGCTCTATTTCGGCCTCGGCGAGACCAACGCGCTCGGCTTCAACAACCAGATCCCGATCGCGATCGCGGTCGTGGCGATCGGCGCCGTGCTGCTGGGCAAGACCCGCTGGGGCTACGAGACCTTCGCCACCGGCGGCAACGCCCAGGCGGCCGAGTACGCCGGCATCCCGACGCACTGGGTGCGGATCCGCGGCTACCTGCTGTCGGCGCTGTGCGCCACCATCGCCGGCCTGATGGCGGTCGCGCAGGACAAGGGCACGACCTCGCAGGCCGGGCTCGGCGCCGAGCTGATCGTGATCGCCGCGGTGATCATCGGCGGCGCCTCGATCCTCGGCGGCCGCGGCCGGGTGATCGGCAGCTGCCTCGGCGCCGTGCTGACCGTGCTGATCGACAAGGTCCTGCGCGAGGGCGTGCCGATCACCCGCACGATCGTCGTCAACGGCATCGAGATGAAGGTCAACGCGGTCTCGTCGCTGCCGGTCGGCGCGGTGCCGGTCTTCCTGGGCCTCTTGCTGCTGGTGGCCGTGCTGATCGAGCCCTATGTGGTGCGCCGCCGCCTGCCGGCGCGGATCTGGGCGTGGCTGCGCGGCCGGCCGCCGCCGCCGGTGATCGAGATCGGCGGCATCGCGCTCGAGGGCGTGCAGACCAAGGGCACGATGGCCAGCGACCGGGCCCTGGACGCGCGCGGCCTCGGCAGGTTCCTGGCGCGGCGCGACGCGCTCGCGATCATCCTGACCGTGGTGCTCTGGCTCGTGGGCCTGTGGCTGCGCCCGGACTACTGGTGGAACCTGCCCAACAGCTTCGCGATCCTCTTGAACTACACCGAGCTCGCGCTGCTGACGATCGGCCTGACCTACGTCATCGCCTGCGGCGACATCGACCTCTCGGTCGGCGCGGTGCTGGCGGTGGCCGGCAGCACCGCCGCCTACTGCCTCAAGGTGCTCGGCACCGATCCCGGCAGCGCGGTCGCGCTGGGCATGATGGCAGGATGCCTCGCCGGCGCGGTCAACGCGCTGGTCACCGTCGGCTTCGGCCTGCCCGCGTTCATCGCCACGCTCGGCATGTTCTACATCGCCCGCGGGCTCGCCGCCTGGTTCGTCGCCGGGCAGCAGCTCACCGGCTGGAGCGAGAGCTTCAACCTGCTCGGCCGCAAGGTCGGCGACATCCTGAATTATCTCGGCCTGCCGCCGCCGCCGGGCCTTTTGGGGGCGATCACGGACGTGCTCAGCGTGCAGACGCTGTGGCTCGTGCTGGTCGCGGCGATCGCCGGCGTCGTGCTCGGCTACACGGTGTTCGGCCAGCAGGTCTACGCGACCGGCGGCAATCGGCGCGCCGCCGACTATGCCGGCATCGCCACCGGCCGCGTGCGCGTGATCGCGCTCCTGCTCTCGGCGCTCTGCGCCTCGATGGCCGGCATCGTCAACGTCGCCTTCTTCCGCAGCTTCAACCCGGTCGCCGGTCAGTTCCGCGAGCTCGACGCGATCGCCTCGGTGATCATCGGCGGCGGCTCGATCTTCGGCGGCTACGGCACGATCATCGGCTCGCTCGCCGGCGCCGCGGTGATCACGCTGGTGCGCGCCCTGCTGCAGCTCAACATCATCACCGCCGACGGCCGCTCGATCGTCCTGCCGCAGCACTGGGTCAACGCCTTCATCGGCATGATCCTGATCGTCGCGGTGCTGATCGACATCTGGATCCGCCAGGCCAACATCCTCGGCCGGCTGCGCGAAGCGCTGGCGCGCCGCCAGGCCATCGCGCGGGAGGTGCCCCATTTCTGAGACGCCCCACGAGATGCCCCACGAGACGCCGATCGTCGAGATGCGCCGGATCAGCAAGGCCTTCGGCGCGGTCACCGCGCTCGCCGACGTCGACCTCACACTCTATCCGGGCGAGATCCTGGGCCTGGTCGGCGACAACTCCGCCGGCAAGTCGACGCTGATGAAGATCCTGACCGGCGCCTATCAGCGCGATGCCGGCGACGTCCTGGTCGGCGGCAGGGAGACCCACTTCAGGAGCCCCCACGACAGCCGCGAGGTCGGCATCGAGATGATCTACCAGGACTTCGCGCTGTGCGGGAACATGGACGTCGGCCAGAACATCTTCCTCGGCCGCTGGCCGCGGCGCGGCTTCTTCGTGAACCGCACGAAGATGTACCGCGACGCCGCCGAGGTGCTGGCGCGCCTCAAGGTCGACGTCAACTCGGTCTACCAGAAGGTCGAGAGCCTGTCCGGCGGCCGGCAGCAGTCGGTGGCGATCGCGCGCGCGATCTCGTTCGACCCGAAGGTGATCGTGCTCGACGAGCCGACCGCCAACCTGTCGGTGCCGGCGACCGAGCGGCTGCTCGAGACCATGCTGGAGCTGAAGCGCCACAACGTCGCGCAGATCATCATCAGCCATCGCCTGCAGGACATCTTCGAGGTCGGCGACCGCGTCATGGTGCTCAAGCGCGGCCGCAAAGTCGGCGAGCGCCTGGTCAAGGAGACCAACGAGCACGAGGTCCTGGCCCTGATCGTCCAGGGCGACGTGCGCGCCGACGATGCGGCCTGAGGGGAGCGCTTTCGATCGCGTGAGTGCAATCGTTCCATCTCCGCGCTTGAGAACTGGCCCGGTTAGAGTTACGAAGGGCAGCTGTAGAATACACTCACACACACGTCTAGTTTGGGGCATACGCACACATGAACGCCAAGCAACCAACGCCAATTCGCAGCCAGCATAAAGCCCGTCGCGTGCTTGATGAGCATTATCCGTTCAGATGCTGTGCGGTGTGTGGTTTGGCACTCGTCGGTTGCCTCCAGGTAGCGCATCTCGACCATGATCCCAGCAATAACTCTCCTCAAAACCTTGCTCGCTTATGCCACACGCACCATTGGATGCATGACGTCGGACTGTACCCGACAGAAGCAATCAGGCTCATGCAAAACCACTGGCAGAAAACTAAAGGGCAAGGAAGCCACAAAGACAGGATGAAAGACGCTGGTGCCAAAGCGGCCATTAAGCGCAAGCGGAGCGCATCTGCTCGAAAGGCCTGGGCGACGCGGACGCTAAAGGCAGAAAGGCTGAAGGTTCAAGAAGCCCTGAAGACCGAAATGTAGGCCTCCTTTGCCCGTCAGCAGCGCGCTCGTAGGGCGTGCCCCCCATTGCAAACTGGGACACTGTCACTAGAGCCAGGCGAGCGAGGCGAAATGGTCGCCGGGTCTGCGCGAGATCTTCGAGTACCTGACCTCGGCATCAAGGACGGCACCAAAGGCGATTACGTCGCCCACGTCATCCGGCACAACGGCAGGAAGCAGAAGGACCAGGTGCAGCACTGGCACGTCCACGAGTGCGACTTCCAGTTCGTGCTCGTGCTGCAGGGGTGGGCGACCTTCGAGTACGAGGGGCAGGGGCAGCGCACCATGCGCAAGGGCGATGCGATCCTGCAGACGCCGATGATCAGGCACCGCGAGATCGCCTGCTCGGACGACTTCGAGGTGCTGGAGATCGTCGCGCCGGCCAATTTTGCGACCAAGATCGTCGAGCCGCCGGAAAGCGTCGCAGCCGAGTAGGGGGCCGCGCGGCCGAGCCGGCTTTTTGGTGCCGACGAAGCGCAGCGCCGTCGTTGCGTGCACACTTCCTGCATAGCCGTGTCGACGCCTGGTTCCAGGCGTTGGCGCTCGCGCTTGACGAGGAGGCGCCATGCTTCCCAACTTCGTTCGTGGCGCCGTCCCGAATCTGGGTGACCTCCCACACATCCGGGCTTATCGTCGCCCCGCAGCTTGACCGGTAGCCGCGTCAACCGGCGAGCGCGTCGGGAGGACCCGCAAGATGGGCCAGGATCTGACGACGGTCGCGGCGACGCTCGTCGCCGACGGCAAGGGCATTCTCGCGGCCGACGAGAGCGTTGCCACCTTGACCAGGCGGTTCGACAAGCTCGGCATTCCGTCCACCGAGCAGAGCCGGCGCGCGTACCGCGAAATGCTGTTCACCACGCCGGGTGCGGCCGAGTTCGTCAGCGGCGCCATCCTGTATGACGAGACCATCCGTCAGAAGAGCTCCGGCGGGACGCCGCTCGCCGAGGTGCTCTCGAGCCAGGGCATCGTTCCGGGCATCAAGGTCGATACCGGCGCGGAGCCGCTCGCGGGCTTCCCCGGGGAGACCGTCACCGAGGGGCTGGACAAGCTGCGGGACCGCCTCGCTGAATACCACGGCATGGGCGCCCGCTTCGCGAAGTGGCGGGCGGTGATCCGCATCACGCCAACCTTGCCGAGCCAGGCGTGCGTCAGCGTCAATGCCCATGCCCTCGCGCGCTACGCCGCGCTTTGTCAGGAGCGCCAGCTCGTGCCAATCGTCGAGCCCGAAGTGCTGATGAACGGCGATCATACGATCGAGCGCTGCGCGGAGGTCACCGGCAGCGTGCTCCACGCCGTGTTCGATGCCCTCGTCGAGCAGGGCGTCTCGCTCGAGTCCATGCTGCTCAAGCCGAACATGGTGATCGCCGGCATGGAGTGTGCCCGCCGTGCTTCCGTGCACGAGGTCGCGGGCGCGACGCTCCGCTGCCTGCGCCGGCACGTGCCCGCGGCGGTGCCCGGCATCGTCTTCCTGTCGGGCGGCCAGACCGACCGGATGGCCACCGCGCATCTGGACGCGATCAGCCGACTGCCGGGGCCTAAACCCTGGAAGATCAGCTTCTCGTATGGCCGTGCGCTGCAGGATGCCGCGATGGCGGCCTGGCACGGGCAGGACGCGAATCGGAAGGTCGGCCAGCAGGCCTTCCATCACCGCGCCCGTTGCAACGGCGCAGCCGCGCGCGGGGAGTACACCGACGCGATGGAGACCGGAAGATGAGCGCCGGCGGTTCGCGCGTCGCCGCGAATAGTACAAACGCTGAAGCGGCCGCACGGGCCTGCCGAAGAGTCAGATAGACCGCGCGCACTCGATGCGCAGCTCGATGAAACAGCGATCAGAGGAGCCGATCATGGCGAACGTTCTGTCGGATGAGGAACGGGCGTTGATGGACGCCTACTGGCGCGCCGCCAACTACCTCTCGGTCGGCCAGATCTATCTCTATGACAATCCGCTGCTCAAGCAGCCGCTCGCCAAGGAGCACATCAAGCCGCGGCTGCTTGGCCACTGGGGCACCACTCCGGGTCTGAACTTCATCTACGTGCATCTGAACCGCGTCATCAGGAAGCACGACCTGGACATGATCTACATCACCGGCCCCGGGCATGGCGGGCCGGCCCTGGTCGCGAACGCCTACCTCGAGGGCACGTACAGCGAAGTCTATCCGAACGTCTCGCCGGACGAGGCGGGCATGAAGCGCCTCTTCACCCAGTTCTCGTTTCCCGGCGGCATCCCGAGTCACGTGGCGCCGGAGACGCCGGGCTCGATCCACGAGGGCGGCGAGCTCGGCTATGCCCTGTCGCACGCCTACGGCGCCGCCTTCGACAACCCCGATCTGATCGTCGCCTGCGTGGTCGGCGACGGCGAGGCGGAGACCGGGCCGCTGGCGACCAGCTGGCACTCCAACAAGTTCCTCAACCCCGTCGGCGACGGGGTGGTCCTGCCCATCCTGCATCTCAATGGCTACAAGATCGCCAACCCGACGGTGCTGGCGCGGATCAGCCACGAGGAGCTCGACCAGCTCTTGCGTGGCTACGGCTACACGCCGCATTTCGTCGAAGGCGACGAGCCCCAGGCGATGCACGAGCTGATGGCCGCCACCCTGGATGCGGTGCTCGGCGAGATCCAGGCCATCAAGGACGACGCACGGCGCAACGGTTTCACCGGACGCCCGCGCTGGCCGATGATCGTGCTGCGCACGCCCAAGGGCTGGACCTGCCCCAAGGAGATCGACGGCAGGCGCACCGAGGGCTACTGGCGCTCGCACCAGGTGCCCATGGGGGAGATGCACGAGAACCCCGGCCATGTCCGGCTCCTCGAGCAGTGGATGAAGAGCTACCGGCCGGAAGAGCTGTTCGACGACGCCGGACGCCTCCGCCAGCACCTCGCCGATCTGCCCCCGCGGGGCACCCGGCGCATGAGCGACAATCCGCATGCCAATGGCGGCCTGCTGCTGCGCGATCTGCGTCTGCCCGACTTCCGCGCGTACGCCGTCGAGGTGCCTGCTCCCGGCGCCGCCATCGCCGAGGCCACCCGGGTCATGGGCACCTTCCTGCGCGACGTGATGAAGCTGAACATGGCGGCGCGGAACTTCCGGCTGTTCAGCCCGGACGAGAACAATTCGAACCGCTGGCAGGACGTGCTCGAGGTCACCAACCGCGCCTGGGTCGCCGAGACCGAGCCATGGGACGACCACCTCGCGCCCGACGGGCGGGTGATGGAGATGCTCAGCGAGCACCAGTGCCAGGGCTGGCTCGAGGGCTACCTCCTGACCGGCCGGCACGGCTTCTTCTCCTGCTACGAGGCGTTCATCCACATCATCGATTCGATGTTCAACCAGCACGCCAAGTGGCTGAAGGTGTGCAACGAGATCCCCTGGCGGCGGTCCATCGCGTCCTTGAACTACCTGCTGTCCAGCCACGTCTGGCGCCAGGACCACAACGGCTTCAGCCACCAGGATCCCGGCTTCATCGACCACGTCGTCAACAAGAAGGCCGAGGTCGTCCGCGTCTACCTGCCGCCCGACGCCAACTGCCTGCTCTCGGTCACCAACCACTGCCTGCGCTCGCGCAACTACGTGAACGTCGTCGTCGCCGGCAAGCAGCCGGCGCCGCAGTGGTTGACCATGGACGAGGCGATCAAGCACTGCACCGCGGGGCTCGGGATCTGGGGGTGGGCCAGCAACGACATGGGTGCCAAGCCCGACGTGGTCATGGCGTGCTGCGGCGACGTGCCGACCCTGGAGACCCTGGCCGCGGTCCAACTGCTGCGTCGGCATGCGCCCGAATTGAAGGTGCGCGTCATCAACGTCGTGAACCTCATGAAGCTGCAGCCGTCGAGCGAGCATCCGCACGGCCTCTCGGACCGCGACTTCGACGCGCTGTTCACCACGGACACGCCGATCATCTTCGCCTTCCACGGCTATCCCTGGCTGATCCATCGCCTGACCTACCGGCGGACCGGCCACCGCAACCTGCATGTCCGCGGCTACAAGGAGGAAGGCACCACGACCACTCCCTTTGACATGTGCGTGATGAACGACCTCGATCGCTTCCACCTCGTGAACGACGTGATCGACCGCGTGCCGAAGCTCGGTGCGCGCGCCGCGTACGCCAAGCAGGCGATCCAGGACAAGCTGATCGAGCACAAGGAGTACATCGCCCGCTACGGCGACGACATGCCCGAGATCACGGGCTGGCGGTGGGGCGAGGCGGGGGCATCCGGCGGGGCCGGCTCGACCGAGGCCGACAACGTCTGAGCCGGGGGCGGGCATGAACCTGTTCCCGATCAGGCACGGCGAGACCGCGTGGAGCCTGAGCGGGCAGCACACCGGCACGACCGACATTCCGTTGACCGACAACGGCCGCCGGCTCGCCGAGCGCCTGCGGCCGGCGCTGGCCAAGGAAGCGTTCGCGCTGGTCCTCGTCAGCCCGCTGCAGCGGGCCCGGGAAACCTGCGAGCTGGCCGGTTTCGGCGAAAGCGCGGTCATCGAGCCCGACCTGGTCGAGTGGAACTACGGCGCGTACGAGGGGCTGACGCCCAGGCAGATCCACGAGCAGGCGCCGGGCTGGCTGATCTTCCGGGACGGCTGCCCGGGCGGCGAGGCGCCCGACCAGGTGGGTGCGCGGGTGGATCGGGTGATCGCCCGGGCGCGCGCGGTCGTCGTAGGTGACGTCGCGCTGTTCGCGCACGGCCACGTGCTGCGCGTGCTCGGGGCCCGGTGGCTCGGCCTGCCCGCCGGCGCCGGGCAGCACTTCCTGCTGGATACGGGCACCTTGAGCGTGCTCGGCTACTACCGCGACATACCTGCCGTGCGGATCTGGAATGGGCCGCTTGTCAGCTGACGCACCGGCATTCCTGCAGACAAACCCGGTTGCGTCGGGAGGATGACACCATGAGCAGCGACGTCAAGGCGGCGGCCGCTCCGGCAACGCGCGAGCCAGGGACAGACAAACTGCTCGAGCAGTACGAGGTCGGCTCCGTGCGGCTGCGCGGCGAGGACGACTACGACCGCCATCTGGTCTTCGACCACGTGGTGACGCCGGAGGACGCCGACCAGCGCGAGCGCTTCGAGGCCGTGGCGCGCTCGCTGCGCGACCTGCTGACCCAGCGCTGGCTGCTGACGCAGCAGACGCAGGAGCGGGCGAACGCCAAGCGCGTCTACTACCTGTCGATGGAGTTCCTGCTCGGCCGCTCGCTCGCCAACAACATCCTCAATCTCGGCGTCGAGCAGCTGGTGCGCGAGGACCTCGCCTCGGACCCGCGCCAGGACTGGGACGAGCTGCTCGACGCCGAGCCGGACGCCGGGCTCGGCAATGGCGGGCTCGGGCGCCTGGCGGCCTGCTTCATCGACTCGCTCGCGACGATGCAGATCCCGGCGATGGGCTACGGCCTGCGCTACGAATACGGCATCTTCCGCCAGGAGATCGAGAACGGGTGGCAGGTCGAGCGGCCCGACCCGTGGCTGCTGCGGCCCGATCCCTGGGAGGTCGTGCGGCCGCGCGAGACCGTGCACATCCCGCTCGGCTGCTCCTTCGCCCTCGATGCCGGCCGCCTGCGGGTCGTGCGCGGACGTCCGAGCTGCCTGCTCGGCGTGCCCTACGACCGGCCGGTGGTCGGCTATGGCGGCAAGACGATCAACAGCCTGCGGCTGTGGGGCGCCGCCTCCCCGGATTATTTCGACTTCGCCGAGTTCAGCAGCGGCGACTTCGTCGGCGCGCTGGTCGACCGCATGGCGGCGGAGACCGTGACGCGGGTGCTCTATCCCGACGATTCGACGCGCGAGGGGCACGCGCTGCGCTTCCTGCAGGAATACTTCCTGGTCTGCTGCTCACTGGCGGACATCGTGCGCCGCTTCCGCAGCGGCAACGACTGGCGGGCGCTGCCCGACAAGGCCGCGATCCAGCTCAACGACACCCACCCGGCGATGGCCGTGGCGGAGCTGATGCGCATCCTCCTGGATCAGGCGGGTCTCGGCTGGGACGAGGCCTGGCAGCTCACCACCGGCACGCTCGCCTACACCAACCACACGCTGCTGCCCGAGGCGCTGGAGCGCTGGCCGGTGCGGCTGTTCGAGATTGTGGCGCCGCGCCTTCTGGAGATCGTCTACGAGATCAATCGCCGCTTCCTCGACGACGTCGGCAGGCGCTTCCCGGGCGACGTCGCGCGTGCGCGCCGCATGAGCCTGATCGAGGAGGGGCCGGAGCGGCAGGTGCGCATGGCGCATCTGGCCGTGGTCGGCACGCACCGCACCAACGGCGTCGCCGCGATCCACTCCGAGCTGCTGCGCACGCGGCTGCTCAGGGACTTCGCCGAGATCTGGCCGGAGCGCTTCACCAACAAGACCAACGGCGTGACGCCGCGGCGCTGGCTGCTGCTCGCCAATCCGAAGCTCGCACGCCTGATCAGCGAGGCGATCGGCGATCGCTGGATCACCGATCTCGAGAGGCTCGAAGACCTGCTGCCGCTCGCCGACGACGCGGCGTTCCGCGACCGCTTCCGGCAGTGCCGGCGCGACGCCAAGGTCTTCTTCACCGACTGGCTGAACAGGACCACGGGCCAGGCGGCCGACCCGGAGACCATCTTCGACAGCCAGATCAAGCGCATCCACGCCTACAAGCGGCAGCTCTTGAACCTCCTGCACATCGTCGTGCTCTACAACCGGCTGCGCGCCGATCCCGGCCTCGATCTGCCGCCGCGCACCTTCTTTTTCGCCGGCAAGGCGGCGCCGGCCTATCGGCTCGCCAAGCTGATCATCAAGCTCGCCAACGGCATCGCGGCGGCGCTCGATGCCGATCCGGCCGTGCGCGGCCGCATCAAGGTGGTGTTCGTGCCGAACTACGGCGTGACCGTGGCGCAGCGCCTGATCCCGGCGAGCGACGTCTCGGAGCAGATCTCGACCGCCGGCTACGAGGCGAGCGGCACCAGCAACATGAAGCTGATGATGAACGGCGCGCTCACCGTCGGCACGCGCGACGGCGCGACGATCGAGATCGCCGAGGAGGCGGGCGAGGACAACGTCTTCCTGTTCGGCCTCACGACCGAGCAGGTCGAGGGCAGCCGCGGCTGGTACAGCCCCTGGTGGCACTACGAGCACGAGCCGGAGACGCGCGCCGCGCTCGACCTCATCCGCGCCGATCACTTCAACCGCGACGAGCCCGGGATCTTCCAGCCGATCTGGGACATGCTGCTGACCGAGGGCGACTACTACATGCACCTGGCCGATCTCTCGGCTTATGCGGCGGCGCAGGCGCGGATCGGCGAACTCCACCGCGACAAGGAGGGCTGGGCGCGCAAGGCGATCGTCAACGTCGCGCGCTCGGGCAAGTTCTCCAGCGACCGCACCATCGCCGAGTACGCCGCCGAGATCTGGCACGTCGCGCCGTGCCCGATCGCGTGAGGCCCGACGGGCGGGTCGCGCAGGAGGCGGGCATCGCATGGCGCACAGGGCAGGGCGATGGCTGCATCTGGCGGTGGCCGCGGTGGCCCTCGCGGCCGATGCGCCGGCGCGGGCGCAGCAGCCGGCCGAGCCGCAGCAGCTCGCGCCGGCCGTCGATCGGGCCGTCCTGAACGGCTATCGCCGCTACAACAGCACCTGCAACCACTGCCACGGCCCGGACGGCATCGGCAGCAGCTTCGCGCCCTCGCTGATCGACCGCCCGCTGCCCTACGAGCGCTTCCGGCAGATCGTCGAGCAGGGCAGCGCCAGCGGGACGTCGGTGATGCGCGGCTTCGCGACGGATCCGAACGTGGCGCCGCACGTCCGCGACATCTACGCCTATCTCGAGGCGCGGGCCGAGGGCAGGATGGGGCGCGGGCGGCCGGCGCCCGCTCGTTGAGCGTCGGCCGCGGACGCCGCGCAAAGGCGCTACTGGACGGTCGCCACCCTGGCGATCTTTGTCGCCGACAGCCGGTCGCCCTGGTGGACGAGCACGAGCGTGGCGGGCGAGGCCCTCGTCCCGAACTCGCCGCTGGAGACCAGCGCCTTCTCGCCGGGCTGGAGGAATCCGACGAAGCGCATCGGCGCGCCGGAGGTTCCGTCGGGCGCGATGGTCGTGACCACCTGAAAGACGTCGCCTTCCACGGTGTAGTAGACCGACACCGACTGGCTGCCGAGCAGGAAGGTCCCGGCCTCCAGCGGCTTGAGCTCAGATGCGTAGGCCCCGACGGGTAAAAACGCCGCCAGCGCCAACGACATGGCCGACAGGAGCGTCTTCATCTTCGTTTTCCTCGATCGTATCCGCATCCGTGACGGGCAGGACTCCGCGCCCGTCTGCATAACACCCGCAATCGGCGCAGACTGTGACCTATCTCACAATCCCACCGGGTAACACCGTATTTTTGTCGAATTTTATCTATCTCGACGGCGCCTGCCAGAGGCGCCTTTGTTTTCGAGTCAGCGCCGGCAGGACTGGGCACTCGCAAGTAATCGCCAGACAAACGTCGGTCGCCGCTTTCCGTTCACGCCGAACCAACTGAAACCGGGTCACGACGTGCTGGATGTCGAATGGAAATACGCCTCGTCTATGCAATAGTGGCCGAGACTTTGGCACGTCTCGGAACCACCAATACCAGCGTATCGAGAGGCGTTCTTCGGGAGGGCCGCGGCCCTCCCTCTTCTTCCTTCAGGAGGCCAGGTACGGTCCGCGGCCGGCTGTCGCCCGCGGCGCGGCGCGAGCGCCCGCTCCGGCCAGGCGCTCGCGGCAGCGCCCGAGCCAGATCGCGACCGGATGGTCGTCCGGCGCCTCGGCGTGCAGCGCCTCGAAGTGGGCGAGGGCGGTCGCGAGGTCGCCCGCGTGGTAGCTGGCGAGCGCCGCCTCGAACGCTTGCAGGCGTGCCGCCGGCGCGGCGGCGAGCGGCCGCTCGCCGAGCAGCTCGAACACCCGTACCGGCTGCTCGAGGCCGCGGAAGCGGACGCGGTCGAGCTCGCGCGCGGCCACCCGGTCGCGAACCTGCGCGAAGGTCGCCTCGCTGATCAGAATGCGGGTGCTGAAGTCCTTGTTGGCGGCTTCCAGGCGGGCGCCGAGATGCGCCTCGTCGCCAATCACCGTGTAGGTGAAGCGCTCCGCCGAGCCCATGTTGCCGATGAGCATCGGGCCGCTGTTGATGCCGATGCCGACCTCCAGCGGCACGGCGAGGCCGGGCCAACGCGCGCGCACTTCGGCGAGCGCCGCCAGCATGTCCAACGCCGCGCGGCAGGCGCGCAGCGCGTGGTCCGGCTGCGGCAGAGGCGCCCCGAAGATCGCGAGAAAGCCGTCGCCGGTGAATTTGTCGAGCATGCCGCCGCGGGCGAACAGCATGGCCGTAAGCGCGCCGAGCACGTCGTTCAGCAGCGCCGCGAACCGGTCGGGCGGCAGGCGCTGGGCGATCGTGGTGGAGTCGCGGATGTCGGCGAACAGCACGGTCAGCTCGCGCCGCTCGCCGCCGAGGCGCAGCAGCGCCGGATCGCGCACCACGAGGTCGACCAGATCGGGGCTCAGATAATGCTCGAAGGCGGCGCGGATGGCGCGCTCCTGGCGCTTGCCGACGAAGTGGCTGTAGGCCAGCACCACCAGATAGATCAGGGTCAGCGCGGCGAGCGGCAGGAACAGGTTCAGCCACAGGCCGAGACGCAGGAAGGCCAGCAGGTTGGCAGCGGCGAAGCCGGCCGCGAGCAGAACGTAGACGACCGTGGCGCCGAGCATGCCGCGGCGCTGCGCGATCGCGCCGAGCAGGAGGCCGGCCGCGATCACGACCGCCAGATCGAGCAGCACGCTCGCCTCGCGGCGGCTGAGAAAGGCCTGGCGCAGGATGCCGTCGACCACGCTGGCGTGGCGCTCGACCTCGGGCATCAGGCTCGTGAACGGCGTGACGAAGGTCTTGCCGATGCCGGCGGCGGTGCCGCCGATCAGCACGATCCTGTCCGCGAACAGCGCATCCGCCACCTCGCCGCGCAGCACCGCGGCGGCGGACACCGCCGGAAAGCGCCCCGGCCGGTCGTAGTTGATCGGCAGGCGCATGTTCTCGTCGGTCGGCAGGAAGCGCTCGCCGAGCGCGATGCCCTGGCCGAGCAGCAGCCGGGTGCGGTCGCGACCGACGTCGAGATAGTGGCGCGCGATCTCGAGCGAGAAGGACGGGAAGTAGTCGCCGCCATAGGCGATCACCGGGTATTCGAGGCGTTGCGCGCCGCTGGGGTCGAGGGGCGCGTTGACGTGGCCGAGCGTCGCAGCGGCTCGGCCGAGCTCGGCGATCGGCGCGAGCACGTGGCCGCCCGCCGGCGGCTCGGCGAGATCGGACGCCGGCGCGCCCTCCTGCACGACGCGAAACGCGGCGTCGCGGACGAAGGGCGGCGGGGGCGCCGCATCGTCCTGCGGCGCGAACAGCATGGGCAGGACCACGTTGCCGGCGCCCGCCGCGATCGCGGCGAGGCGGCGGTCGCCCTCAGCCTGCTCGATCAGCGAGGCGAGGCGTGCCGGCGCATCGTCCTGCCGCAGCAGCGGCGCCAGCTCGACGGTCGGCACGGCCGCGGTCTCGGGCTCGGCGAGC
>DASUGG010000133.1:0-2602 GCA_036274135.1 Geminicoccaceae bacterium | reverse complement strand
GACCATTTCGGCGCGATCCCCTATCTCTGGGACGGCCTGCGCTGCCCGATCTTCTGCACCGCGTTCACCGCGGCGGTGCTGCGCCGCAAGCTCGAGGAGCACAACCTCAAGGGCGTGCCGCTGCACGTGGTGGCGGCGGGCGAGCGCTTCGCGGTCGGCGGCTTCGACTGCTGCCTGATCCAGCTGACCCATTCGATCCCGGAGGCGCACGCGCTCGCGATCCGCACGCCGCTCGGCAACATCCTGCATACCGGCGACTGGAAGCTCGATCCGGCGCCGCTGATCGGTCCGGAAAGCGCGATCGACCAGCTCGAGGCGTTCGGCTGGGAGGGCGTGCTGGCGCTGGTCGGCGACTCCACCAACGTGCTCAACCCCGGCACCTCGGGCTCCGAGGCCGAGGTGCGCGACAGCCTGATGCGGCTGATCGGCGAGCAGACCACGCGGGTGGTGCTGACCACCTTCGCCTCGAACATCGCCCGGCTCGATAGCGCGATCAAGATCGCCCGGGCGGTGGGCCGCGAGCCCTGCGCGGTCGGCCGCTCGATGCGCCGCATGCTCGAGGCGGCGCGCGAGGTCGGCTATCTGCGGGACGTGCCGGAGCTGATCGAAGAGCGCACCGCGGCCGAGTTGCCGCGCGACAAGGTGCTGTGGCTGGCGACCGGCTGCCAGGGCGAGCCGCGCGCGGCGCTCGCCCGGATCGCCGCCGGCCAGCATCCCTCGGTGCGACTCGAGCCGCAGGACGTCGTGATCTTCTCCTCCAAGATCATCCCCGGCAACGAGCGCACCCTCTACAACCTGCACAACAGCCTGATCGCGCGCGGCATCGAGGTGATCACCGAGCACGACCACTTCGTCCACGTCTCCGGCCATCCCTGCCGCGACGAGGTCGAGCAGATGTACCGCTGGATCAAGCCGCAGATCGCGATTCCGGTGCACGGCGAGGCGCGCCATCTGCACGAGCATCTGTCGTTGGCGCGGCGGCTCGAGGTGCCGCAGCCGATCGAGGCGCGCAACGGCGACCTGGTGCGGCTGGCGCCGGCGCCGGCGGAGATCCTGGAGGAGGTGCCGACCGGCCGGCTGGTGCCCGAGAACAGCCATCTGCTGGCGGCGAGCGACGATCTCTATCGCACGCGGCGCCGGCTGATGGCGCACGGCACCATCCTGGTCGGCCTGGTGCTCGATCGCTACGGCTCGCTGCTGGCGGCGCCGCAGCTCTCGACCTTCGGCGCCGTCGACCTCGAGCGCGAGCCGGGGCTGAAGGACGGCGTGGTCGACGAGATCGAGGACGCGGTCGAGGCGCTCGAGGACCGCGCCGCCATGGACGACGACCGGATTCGCGAGGCGGCGCGCGGCGCCACCCGGCGGGCGCTGCGCCTGTCGCGCGACCGGCGGCCGATCATCGAGGTCCAGATCACCCGCCTCGCGCAGGAGACCCTCGACAGCCTGGTCGAGGACGCCGGGCTGGTGCGCTGAAACTGCGATGATCGGCCGGCTCAACCACGTCGCAATCGCGGTGCCGGACCTCGCGGCTGCGGCCGACCAGTACAGGCTGCTCGGCGCCGAGGTCTCCTCGCCCGCGCCGCAGCCCGCGCACGGCGTGACCACGGTCTTCGTGACCCTTGCCAACACCAAGATCGAGTTGCTGGCGCCGCTCGGCGCGGAGTCGCCGATCGCCAAGTTCCTGGAGCGCAATCCAGGCGGCGCGATCCACCATCTCTGCTACGAGGTGCCCGACATCCTGGCGGCGCGCGACCGTCTGCTGCGTCACGGCGCCCGCGTGCTGGGCGACGGCGCGCCGAAGACCGGCGCGCACGACAGGCCCGTGCTGTTCCTGCACCCCAAGGACTTCTCCGGCACGCTGATCGAGCTCGAGCAGGCCTGATCGCGCCGATGACCTGGTTCGCGACCGGCATCATCTTCCTAATCGTATGGTGGCTGGTGCTGTTCATGGTGCTGCCGTTCGGCGCCAGCCCGCCGGACGAGGTCGAGCCCGGTATGGCGCCAAGCGCTCCCGCACGGCCGCGCATGGGCCTGAAGGTCGCCGTCACGACCGTCATCGCCGCCGCGCTTACCGCTCTGATCCTCTGGCTCATGCAAAGCGGGCTGATCCAGCTCCGCCCCGTCTGACGGCGCGCCGGCCCCGCCTTCCGCCCTTCTCGGCGCACGCGCCGGCCCGCTCGCGACATCGAAGAGCGGCGCCGGCCTTCGGCAGGTACTATCCTGCCGGTTGAGACGCCCGCGCCGCGGCCTGCAGCATTGCCACCAGACTTCATCTTGTTTGGTTAATCCATTGGCAAGGCTTGCGTCCGCAGCCGAGCCGTCCGGCCGCGCGACGCCGGCCGGACCGATCTCGCCGCATGCTTGGATCCGAAGTCCCGCGCGGCGCCGCCGTCCGCCAACACGACCGATCAAGCTTTCGTGATCGCGTATCGCCCGGACCTGTCCCGCGATCGAACCAGGGTCAAGTGGACGAGCCGGAACCGGAACTCTACTAAAATTTGAAGAAAAATTGCAAGCGCCATCACTGTGAAATTTACCAAGGGTTTACTTGTTCAGCATTAAATTTCTCTTGCAATGGGGAAAGCCCTGATCCATATTAGTG
>DASUGG010000132.1:0-5414 GCA_036274135.1 Geminicoccaceae bacterium | reverse complement strand
CGAGTTCGCGACGGTGATCCGCGCCGCCGACCTGCCCGATCCGGCGGCGCTCGGCCGGCAGGCGGCGGAGCGCGCCGCGCGGCGCCTCAACCCGCGCAAGGTCAGGAGCCAGACGGTGCCCGTGGTGTTCGAGCCGCGCGTCGCCGGCAGCATCGTCCGGCATCTGGTCAGCGCCATCAGCGGCCCGGCGGTCGCCCGCGGCACGACCTTCCTCAAGGACCGGATGGGCGAGCAGATCTTCGCCGAGGGCGTGACGATCGTCGAGGATCCGCTGCGCGAGGGCGGCCTGCGCTCGCGCGCGTTCGACGCCGAGGGCATCGCGACGCAGCGACGCCGGCTGATCGACCGGGGCGTGCTCACCAGCTGGCTGCTGGACCTGGCCTCGGCGCGCCAGCTCGGCCTGCCGCCGACCGGGCATGCGGCGCGCGGCGTCTCGTCGGCGCCCTCGCCCGCCCCGGCCAACGTCCACATCCAGGCCGGCGCGCTCGGGCCCGGGGACCTGATCCGCGACATCGAGAACGGCTTCTACGTGACCGAGATGATGGGCAGCGGCATCAACTACGTCACCGGCGACTACAGCCGCGGCGCCGCCGGCTTCTGGATCGAGAACGGCGAGATCGCCTCGCCGGTCAGCGAGGTCACGATCGCCGGCACCCTGCAGGAGATGTTCCGGGCGCTGACGCCCGCTTCCGACCTGACGTTCCGCTACGGCATCGACGCGCCGACGCTGCGGATCGAGCGCATGACCGTGGCAGGGCAGTGATCGTCTCGGATCTCGACGCCGAGCTGGCGCTCGCCCGCGAGGCTGCCGTCGCCGCCGGCGAGCTGGCGCTCAGCCATTTCCGGACCGGCCGCAGGAGCTGGTACAAAGGGCCGGGCCAGGTCGTGACCGAGGCCGACCTCGCCGTCGACGCGCTGCTGCACGACCGGCTGCGCGCCGCCCGGCCGGACGACGGCTGGCTGTCCGAGGAGCGCGCCGACGACCGCTCGCGCACGCATTGCCGGCGGGTCTGGATGGTCGATCCAATCGACGGCACCCGCGCCTTCGCCGACGGCGTGCCGCAGTTCGCGATCAGCATCGCCCTGGTCGAGCGCGGCCGGCCGCTGGTCGGCGTGGTGCTGAATCCGGCGACCGGCGAGCGCTTCGAGGCGCGCCGCGGCGGCAGCGCGTGGCTCGACGGGCAGCGCCTGAGGGTCAGCGGCGCGGACGCCCTCGCCGAGGCGCGGCTGCTCTCCAGCCGCACCGAGATGCGGCGGCGCGACTGGCCGGGCATGATTCCCGAGGCGAGCTTCACGGCGATCGGCTCGCTCGCCTACAAGCTCGCGCTGATCGCGAGCGGCCGCTTCGACGGGCTGGTCTCGCTGCGCGGCAGCCACGACTGGGACATCGCCGCGGCGCAGCTGCTGGTCGACGAGGCGGGCGGCATCCTGACCGACGCGGCCGGCAAGGCGATCGTGCTGAACCAGGAGGTGCCCCGGCACGCGGGGCTCGCCGTAGCCGGCGCCGAGGGGCTGCACGGTGCCCTGCTCGCCCGTCTGGCGGCCGCCGCGCCCGGGTCCTGATCACGCGATGTCTGGCGCAGCTGTGACTTTGCTGCAACATGGCCCGCTAAAATGCAACGGACCGACACGAGACGCGGGCGGGACGGCCCCTGGATCGGGAATAATGACAACGATCCTCACGTTGGTATGCGTGTAGGTCGGCATGCGCTAGACCACAGCAGCAAGGGCGGCGCGAAAGCGTGACAAAGTCTGGCGGCAACGGCGTATCCGAAACCGAGCGCAAGATCGCGGAGCAGATTCCCCGTCTGCGGCGTTACGCGCGGGCCCTGCTCGGCGACCCGGTCCGCTCTGACGACCTGGTGCAGGAGGCCCTGCTGCGAGGCCTCTCGCGCAGCCACCTCTGGCAACCGGGGACCGACATTCGCGCCTGGATGTTTACGATTCTGCATAACATTCACGTCAATAATCAGCGGCAACGCTATGCCCGCGCCGAGTATCAGGAGCTCGTCGACGATCAGCCGGAGATGGCAAGCCCGGCGACCCAGGAGCAGAGTCTTGCCATCCGCGATCTGGCGCGAGCGCTGCAGCTGCTTCCCGAGCCCCAGCGACAGGTGGTGCTGCTGGTCGGCCTCGAGGGCATGAACTACAAGAGCGTCGCCGCAGTCCTCGAGATTCCCGTTGGTACGGTCATGTCCCGGCTGCACCGGGGCCGCGAGAGCCTGCGACGCCTGATGGCGTACGGTCCTCCGGCCACCGCTTCCGGCCAGGACAATAGGCGGCAAATGTCACCATGACGACGCGTCAGACTTCGATCGACGAAGACGAATTCCAGGCTTTCGTGGATGGCCAGCTGCCGCCCGAGCGTTGCCGCGCGGTGATGGCCTATCTGGCCGCGCATCCGGACGAATCCTCGCGCATGGGCGACTATCGCACGCTGAGCGAGGAGCTGCACAGCCTGTATGACGAGGTGCTGTACGAGCCGCTGCCGGCGCGCCTGCGGGTCGATCACTACCGCGGCCGCACCTCCTGGCGCGACCGTCTGCAGCGCTGGTTCGGCTTCAGCGTGTTCAGCCTGACGCCGCGCCTCGTGGGCTTGGCCGCCCTGCTCAGCGCGAGCGCCACCGGCGGCTGGCTGCTGCACAGCAACCAGATCGTCCTCCCCGAGGCCGAGACGCCGGCGATGAGCTTTGCCCGGCAGGCGACCAGCGCCCATCTGGTCTACGCCCCCGACGTCCGCCATCCGGTCGAGTTCGGCGCCGATCAGGAGGAGAACATGCTGCTCTGGCTGTCGGAGCGGCTGGGCGCGACGGTGCATGTGCCGAGACTGCAGGACATCAATTTCACCCTGGTCGGCGGCCGTCTGCTGCCGGCCGAGGGCGAGCCCGCGGCGCAGCTCATGTACGAGGACCCGCAGGCGCAGCGGATCACGCTCTATATCCGCAGTCGCTGGAAGACGTCTAATGCCGGCCAGCCGGAGCGCTCGGTCAGCTACGCCGCCGAGGGCAAGGTCGGGCTGGTCTACTGGATCGAGGGGCCGTTCGCGTACGCGCTGATCGGCGCGATGGATCGCGAGCAGCTGTTCGCCACCGCCGAGACGGTGCAGCAGCAGCTGACCATGCCCGTCATCCCGCCGGCGCCGGAGCAGACCGCGACGACCGAGAAGGACGCGACCTGAGCCTCAGAGTTCCGTGCGCAGCTGCCAGAGCTCCGGAAAATAGCACACCTCCAGCCGGCCGCGTAGGTAGTCGACGCCTGAGCTGCCGCCGGTGCCGGTCTTGCGGCCGATGATCCGCTCGACCGTCGTGACATGGCGAAAGCGCCACTGCCGCGACCAGTCCTCGAGGTCGATCAGCTCCTCGGCGAGCTCGTAGAGATCCCACCAGGCAGACGGATCGCGATAGATCTGCGCCCAGGCGGCGCGCACGCTGTCGTGCGCACGGTAGGGCTTGCGCCAGTCGCGCTGCAGGTGGTCGGCGGCGATCGCCATGCCGCGCTTCGCCAGCAGCCTGATCGCCTCGTCGTAGAGGCTCGGCGTGTCCAGCTCGCGCGCCAGCTCGGCCCGCACGTCCGGATGGTGATCGAACACCGCGAGGATCTCGGGCCGCTTGTAGCCCAGCAGGCATTCGACGATCCGGTACTGATGCGACTGAAACCCCGAGGCGGGCCCGAGACGATCGCGGAACGCGAGATAGTCGGCCGGCGTCAGGGTCGAGAGAACGTCCCACGACTGGATCAGCTGCGCCTGGATCCGCGAGACCCGCGCCAGCATCTTGAAGGAGGCGCGCAGGGTGTCGGAGGCGATCAGCCGCCGCGCCGCGCGCAGCTCGTGCACCATCACCTTGAGCCACAGCTCGGTCGTCTGATGGATCACGATGAACAGCAGCTCGTCGTGGCTCGACGACACCTGCCGCTGGCAGGCCAGCAGCTGGTCCAGGGCCAGATAACCGCCATAGTCGAGCTCGCCGGCGAGATCGGTCCTGACGCCCGGCTCGACCTGTGCCGGCGGCTCCTGCTCGTTCATGTCACGCTGGCCCGCTGCTTGAATTTCGGACGATCCCAGGCGCGCTCCTGCAACACCCGACGCAGGATCTCGACCGCATCCCAAAGATCGACGAAGCGCAGATAGAGGGGCGCCAGGCCGAACCGCAGCAGGTCCGGCGCGCGGAAGTCGCCGACCACGCCGCGTGCGATCAGCGCCTGCACGATCGGGTAGCCGTGGGCATGGCGAAAGGCGACCTGGGCGCCGCGCCGCTCGGACTCGCGCGGGCTCGCCAGCGCCAGCCCGAAGCCGGCGCAGCGCTGCTCGACCAGCCGGATGAAGCAGTCGCCGAGCCGCCGGCTCTTCGCCCGCAGCGCCGCCAGATCGACCTCGCCGAGCAGATCGACGCCGACCTCGAGCGCCTTCAGGCTCAGGATCGGCGGCGTGCCGGCCTGGAACCGGTCGATGCCGGCGGCGGGCTGGTAGAGCGGCTCGAACGCGAACGGCTGGCGGTGGCCGAACCAGCCGCAGAGCGGCTGCCGCGCCTGCTCCTGCCAGCGCTCGGCGACGAACAGGAAGGCGGGCGCGCCGGGCCCGCCGTTCAGGTATTTGTAGCCGCAGCCGACGGCCAGATCAACGCCGTCGCGCGCCAGCGCCAGCGGCATGACCCCGGCGCTGTGCGCGAGGTCCCACAGCACAAGCGCGCCCGCCGCATGCGCAGCCGCCGTCAGCCCGGCCATGTCGTGCACGCGACCGCTGCGGTAGTCGACATGGCTCAGCAGCAGCAGCGCGGTGCGCTCGTCGAGCGCCGCTGCGAGCGCGTCGCCGTCCACGAGGCGCAGCTCGAGCCGGTCGCCGAGCAGGTCGCGCAGGCCCTGCACGACGTAGAGGTCGGTCGGGAAGGTGCACCGCTCCGATACGACCACGGTCCTGCCGGGGCGCAGCTGCAGGGCGGCGGCGACCAGCTTCACGAGGTTGACCGAGATCGAGTCGGCGACCAGCACCTCGTCTGGGCCGGCACCGACCAGGCGGGCGATCTTGCCGCCTACGGTGCGCGGCAGATCGACCCAGCCATGCCGCGTCCAGCTCGTGATCAGATGCTCGCCCCATTGCCGGCGCACCAGATCGTCGATCGCCGCGGCGGTCGCTGCGGGCGGCGGGCCAAGCGAGTTGCCGTCGAGATAGATGATGCCGTCGGGCAGCGCGAAACGGCCGCGCCAAGGCGCGAGCGGGTCCTCGGCGTCGAGGGCGGCGAGCGCGGCGCGGCTCGGAAGAGCGGTCAACCGCGCCCCCGGCCCTGCCACGCCCGGGCTGCGTTACCGGCGATCACGTCATCTCGCCTCCAGGTTGCCAGCTATATCGGCCCGCAGCGGCGCCGCGGCAAGTCGCCGGACGCGACGCCCGCGCCGGCCGCCGGCTGGGTTCACTTCTG
>DASUGG010000131.1:0-3142 GCA_036274135.1 Geminicoccaceae bacterium | reverse complement strand
GCGGCTTGGGGGAGGGCCACGCGGGCGGATCATGAGGGAGGAATGGATATGACGTATCTCACCGGTCGGCGGGGCTGGGGTGTGGCCGCCGGCACCATCACCGTGCTCTGGATCGTCGGTGTCGCCTGGTATGTGTTCGGCTTCGTCGGGACCGCCGCGCTCGGCGGCATGCTCCCGCACCAGCTCGGCATGGTGGTCGCCGGCATCACCACGCCGATCCTGCTGCTCTGGCTGCTGGCCGCCTTCGTGATGCGCGGGCAGGCGCTCAAGGAGCATACCGAGGTGCTGGCGAGCCGGCTGGCGGAGCTCACCTTCCCCGACCAGAAGGGCGAGCATCGCATCCACTCGATCGCGGAAGCGCTGCGCCGCCAGGCGCTCGATCTGCGCATGGCGACGGACGAAGCGGCCGCCGCGCTCGATGGCACGCGCGCCCTGTTCCGCTCCCAGGCCAGCGATATCGAGACGGCGGCCAAGGCCGCCCGCGCCCGCGCCGAGGATGTGGAAAGCACGCTGGCAGAGCAGCGGCGGCTGCTGGGCGAGATGGTCGGCGTGGTGGAAAAGCAACGCGAAGGCCTCGGCCAGACCGGCCGGGATCAAGCCGCCGCGATGGAAGCTTCAGCGGAGGAAAGCGCCCGCCGCATCACGCAGGTGCTGGATGCCAAGCGCGCGGAGATCGCGGCGGTGATCGACCGCGTCCTCGACCACGGCTCCAGCGTGCGCGACGCGGTCGAGACCCAGGCCGAGCGCGTGGGCGACCATATCGAGCAGGCGATCGCCCGCTTCCGCGAACAACTGAGCGAGCTCGGCGGCCGGATCGATCAGGCGACCGAGACCTCGCGCCACGAAACCCGCACCATGATCCAGGCGACCGAGGCCTCGCAGCGCGAGTTCACCGGCCATACCGAAACGCTGGCGGCCCAGATCCGCGGCAGCGCCAAGCAGATGAGCGCGCAACTGACGCGCCTCGCCGACCAGGCGGTGGCCGCGGCGGAGCGCTGCGCCGCCGACAATGCGGTGCTGGAACAAGCGAGCCGCGTGCAGGTCGAGCGCCTGGGCGCCGCGGCGGCCGCGGCCGGCGAGCAGATTCGCCAGACCTTCGATGGCTTGACGCAAGGCGTCGGCGCCATGGCGCAGTCGGCCTCCGACCGCCTGGGAGAGCGCCAGCAGGCCATGCGCGCCGCGCTGGACGAGCATGGCAGGCAGCTGGGCGAAGCGACGATCGAAGCCACGCGCGTCTTCAGCGACCGGATCGCCGAATTCAAGTCGGCGCTCGGGAACGCGACCGATGCGGCCGGCCGGCAGACGACCGAGCTGCAGCAACTGGTCGACCAGCAGGGCGGACGCATGACCCTCGCCGCCGACGCCGCCGCGCAGCGTTTCCGCACCCACATCGAAGGCCACGAGGCCAAGCTGGACGAGCTGGCGCAGCAGGCCGGCAAGAAGGCGGACGATCTCGCATCCGCGATCCGCGGCCACGGCATCATCCTGGAAGGCGCGGCCGGCCGCGGCGCCGACAAGTTCGCCGAGCTGCTGCGCAAGGAAGCGGCCAGGCTCGACGAGCACCTGGCCGATGTCGACCAGCGCCATGGCAAGCTGGCCGCCGCCGTCGACAAGCAGTCGGACCGGCTCGGCGCCATGCTCGATCAGACGGGGGAGCGCCTGATCGCGCAGGTCACCGCACAGGAATCCAGGCTGGACGAGCTCGACAAGGCGGCGGCCGAGCGCGTCGCCAGGCTGGGCGAGCAGCTCAGCCATCAGCGCGATGAGCTGGTTGCGGCCGGCGAGCAGGCCGGCGATGCGCTGCGCCAGCGCATGTCGCTGCACACGATGGCGCTGGGCGAGGCCTGGCGCGAGCAGCACGGCAAGCTGGGCGAGCTGGTGCAGGCGCTGGAGCGGCGTACCAGCAACCTCGGCGAGGAGCTGGACGCCCACGCCAAGCGCGCCAACCAGGTGGCGGCCGAAGGCGCCGACCGGTTCGGCCAGCGCCTCAACGAGCACGGCGAACGCATGCGTTCCCTGGAGCAGCAGGCAGCCGAGCACTGGCGCTCCGCCATCAGCAATTACGGCGATTCGATCGCGACTGCGCTGCAGGAGATCGACCGGCGCGCGGCCGCTCTCGCCGATGCCGCGGCCGGGCAGAGCCGGCTGTTGTCGGAGGCGGCGGACCGCGCGGCACAGAGCCTGCGCGGTCAGTTGGACGGCCATTCGCAGGCCTTGAGCGCGGTGGTCGACAGCTTGATCCGGCGCACCGGGGATCTGTCCAGCCTGGCTTTGGCCCATGGCGACAAGCTGGACGAGGCGACCGACCAGGCCGGCCTGAAGCTGAAGGATCAACTGGACCGCCACCTGGTTTCGGTGCATGCGGCCGCGGGCGAGCTGGAGACCCGCTCGACCGCGCTCGAGCAATCCATGAGCGCGGCCAGCGGACGGCTGCAGGAGATGGCGCAGCAGGCGGCGAACTCGCTGCACGGCATCATGCGCGGCCAATCCGACGAGTTCCTGAACGCCGCCGAGCAGATCGGCGCGCGCATCAAGGAGCTGCAGGTCGCGACCGTCGCGCAGCGCGACGAGCTGATCGCGGCCGCCAAGCAGGCCGGCGCCTATCTCGAATCGGCGCTGAAGCTGCAGACGCAGGAGATCGCCGCCACCGCCGCCGGCCTGGTGCAGCAGACCCATGGCCTCAGCGCCTCGGCCAAGGTGCAGGCGGGGCTGACCGGCCAGGGGCTTGCCGACGTTGTCGCCAGCTTCGAAGAGGCGGCGCAGCGCCAGGCCGCGCACCTCAAGGACGTGGCGGCGCAGGCGGCGAGCGAAGCCACCAAGAATCTCGGCACCGAGAGCGACGGCGTCCGGGCGCTGTTCCAGGATCTGGTGGATCGCGGCCGGCAATTGTCCGACGCCGCCAACTCGCAGGCGGTGACGCTCGGCAAGGCCGCGGCGCAGGCGGCGGATGTCGCGATCGCGATGCGCGATGCCCTGTCCAAGCAGGCGCATGAGGCGAGCCGTGCCGGCCTGCAACTGACCGAGCGTGCCTCGGAAGCGAGCCGCGGCCTGCAGCGCCAGGTCGAGGATCTTGCGGGCACCATCGAGGGCCTGATCAACCGCCACGCCGCGGGGCTGAAGAGCGCCGGGGCCACGGCGGCTG
>DASUGG010000130.1:0-13311 GCA_036274135.1 Geminicoccaceae bacterium | reverse complement strand
CCTAGCGATCGCCATAGGAGACCCTCGGATCGAGCACCGCGTAGAGCAGATCGGCGACGAAGTTCATGGTCACCAGCACCATGGTGATCAGAAGGAACGCGCCCTGGGCCAGGGGGTAATCGCTCGATGCGACCGCGTTCACCAGCATCCGGCCGATGCCCGGCCAGCTGAACACGGTCTCGATCACGACGTTGCCGCCGACTGAGGAGCCGATGCCGAGCGCGAACACGGTCACCACCGGCAGGAGCGCGTTGCGCGCCGCGTGCCGCATCACGATCGCCCACTCCGAGAGCCCCTTCATGCGCGCCATGGTGACGAACTCGTCGCCCATCACCTCGAGCATGTTGGAGCGCATCAGCAGCAGCGGCAGGCCCTGGAGATAGAGCGCCAGGGTGAACGCCGGCAGCGCCAGGTGATGCAGGAAGTCGGTCGAGAAGATCAGGGCCCACGCGCTGTCGTAGGTGGCGCCCGCGCTCGCAGCGCCACCGGACGGAAACCAACCCAGCGAGAACGAGAAGATCGCGAGGAACACCATGCCGAGCCAGAACTCGGGCGCGGCGCGGGTGGTCAGCACGATCGGGATCGCGACGCCCTCGAACCATGTGCCGCGCAGCCACGCGATGAAGGCGCCGGCGATCACGCCGAAGGCGTAGGCGATGAGCAGCGCGGTCAGGGTCAGCACGATGCTGTTCGGGAACACCTCGAGGATCATGTCCAGCACCGGCCGCTTGTAGATGAACGACGTGCCGAGCTCGCCCTGTACGAGGTTGGCCATGAAGGCGCCGTATTGGACGTGCAGCGGCTGGTCGAGGCCGAACTGCTCGAGAAGCTGCTGCTGCTGCTCCGCGGTGAAGGTGTTGTCGATGAACGCGGTCCGGGGATCGCCCGGCATCAGCCGGAACATGAAGAACAGGATGGAGGCCACGGCCCAGAGCACGAAAACAGTGTAGCCGAGCCTCCTCAGGAAAAATCCCACGCGGGAATCCCCGGACCGGTCACGTATAGGCGTGCGCTACTTGGCGTTCTGCTCGGTCACGCCGTCGGGATAGTGGAGCCGGCCGTCGATCAGCTCGAAGCCGCCCTCGGCGAGCTCAGCCTTGGCGACCTTCGGCCCCGTCTCGATCGGCAGAACGCTCTCGTTGTACCAGAACGGCAGGGCCGGCGAGACGACGCTGTTGGACGGCACCGAGAAGCCGTTCCAGGCGGCCGCCACCATCAGCTCGCGCGGCACGGCAAACGACAGCGCACGCCGGAAGTGCACGTTGTCGAACGGCGGACGGCGGAGATTGAAGCCGAGGAACTGGAAGCCGATGTCGACCGAATCGACGATCTCGAGGTCGCCGTCCTGCTGCGCGATGTCGATCAGGATCTGCGGATCGCCGGTGTAGTCGGACATGAAGTTGACCTCGCCGCTCCTGAGCATGCCGAGCGCCGCTTCGACGTTCGGGATGATGCGCAGGATCCAGCGATCCATCTTCGGCGCCGCCCAGTGGTCCTTGTTGGCCTCGAGCACGACCTGCTGCTGCAGCGTCCAGTCGGCATATTTGAACGGCCCCGAGCCGATCCGCGACTCCTCGACGATCTGCTCGGCATTCTCGGGCTTGTTCACCAGGTCCGCGAGAATCGGCGCCCAAACGTGCTTGGGGATCAGGTTGATCTTGGCCAGCGTCGAGGTCAGGAACGCGGCGTTCGGCTTCGCCAGGGTCATCCGGACGGTGTGCTCGTCGACCGCCTCGACCGAGGTGATGTCCTCGACGAACGGCTTGTACATCGGGGATTCGTCGCCCGTGGCCGGCGCCTCGAACGAGAAGACGACATCCTCGACCGTGACCGGCTGGCCGTCGTGCCACTTCATGTCGGGCCGGATCTTGAGCTCGATCGTGGTCGGGTCGAGCCACTCGTAGCTCTCGGCGGCCCAGGGTTGGGGCAGGCCGTCCGGCCCGATCCGCATCAGCCGGTCCCAGATCAGCTCGGTCACCCAGCTGTCGGTCGCGCCGCTGATGTAGAGGGGGTTGATCGCGTTCATCTCGTCCGAGCTGTTGACGATCATGTCCTTCTGGTCGCCGAGCGGTTGGGCGCTGATGAAGGTCCAGAAGTTCTTGATGCCGAGACCGGCCTGCTCGACCATCGAGGCCGGGTCCCACACGGTCTTGTCGAAGGCGAAGACCTTGGTCGGATACACCAGCAGCATGTAGGGCTGATCCTCGGCGATGATCGCCTGCGACTTCTTGACCAGCTCCTGGCGCTTGCTCTCGTCGGTCTCGGCCCGCTGCGCCTCGACGACCTTGTCGTACTCCGGATTGATGTAGCCGACGAAGTTGTAGCCGTCCTGCGCGGTCGAGGAGTGGAACAGGTTGTAGATCACCTCGTCCGGATCGCTGCGCTCCGGCCGGCCGACCATCTGCCACATCGTGGTGTCCCACTCGTCGCGCTTGTACCAGACGAGGTCCGACTGCTGCGGCCGGGGAATGCCCTTGACCTCGACCTCGAGCCCGAGGTCCTTCCAGGCCTGGGCGATCAGCTGCGCCGCCTGATAGGCCTGCGGGTTCGCCGCCTGGGTCCGCGCCCAGATCGTGATTGGGCGAATCTCGTCGCCCGCCGCCAGCGCCGGCGATGCGATCAGCAGGGCTGCGCCGGCCATGAAGGCCGACCGGGTGATACCGCCTCTGAGCTTCATCATCTGCCCCTTTCCCTCTGGCCGGCAGCCGCAACGGCCCGCCTGGCCGCCCCCTTGGACGTCGTGTTCGCAAGATGTGTGCCAGCCGTTCCGGCCCCTGTCGCCGTTCCGGCACCCGCGTCTTTTTTGCAAGACGAAACAGCGTTTCGGAATTGTGGCCGATGCGCTAGCGTGACTCAACCCCTTTGTCGGCGGCTGGTGGCGCACCCCTGGCGGGGCTCGAGCGACGGTGCGCCGGCTGTCTTGCACGAGAACCGGGAGGTCGGGATGCGCAATGACGAGCAGGCGATGTTGAGCGCAGTGAGCACCGAGGCGCCGTGGGCGCTGATCGAGGGCTTCGCGAAAATGCCGCGCTGGCGGCCGGAGGATGTCAACCGCGCCGCCGATCATCTCGCCGCACGCCTGCGCGCCTTCGGGGTGCCGGTGGAGATGCACGCGCCCGAGCTCTGGCTCAGCATTCCGCTCGAGGCCTCGGTCGAGGCCGGCGGCGAGATTTTCAGGGCCAAACCGCCCTCGAGCGCGCCGAGCCTGCCCGACGGGGTGGCCGGCGAAATGGTGTATCTGGGGGCCAACCTCGCCAATCTGCGTTCCTACGCCAAGGACGTGCGCGAGCTGTTCGGCGCGTCGATCGGCTCGGTCGCCGAAGCCAGGGCCAGGCTTGCCGGCAAGATTCTGCTGACCGAGGGCTTCGGCAACCCGGCGCTCACCGCCTTCGCCGAAGAATGGGGTGCGATCGGGCTGATCGCGATCAACCCGGGCGTCGACATCCACTGGGGCACCTGCACGACGATCTGGGGCACCCCGGACCTCGACGACCTGCCGCGCAAGCCGAAGATTCCGGTCGCCGCGGTCAGCAAGCCCTCCGGCGAGAAGCTGATCGCGCTCGCTGCGCAAGGCGGCCGCGCGACGATCCGCACCAGGCTGGAGGAAGGCTGGTTCGTGCAGAAGATCCCGGTAGTGCAGATCCCCGGCGCGAGCGAGCCCGACCGCTTCGTGCTGCTGCACGGCCACTACGACAGCTGGGACGTCGGCGTCGGCGACAACGCCACGGGCGACGCGACCCTGCTCGAGATCGCGCGCGTGCTGTGGGCGCATCGGGGCGGGCTCAAGCGCTCGGTCAGAATCGCCTGGTGGCCCGGCCACTCGACCGGCCGCTATGCCGGCAGCACCTGGTACAGCGACGCCTTCGCGATTGACCTCGCGGCCAACTGCGTCGCCCAGATCAACTGCGACTCGCCCGGTTGCCGCTGGGCGACGAGCTATCACCAGACCACCTGCATGAGCGAGATGCAGGTCATGGTCGCGCAGGTGATCGAGGAGGTCGCCGGCGCCGCGCCGAAGTTCAAGCGGCCGAATCAGGCCGGCGACTATTCCTTCAACAACATCGGCATCTCGAGCCACTACATGCTGAGCTCGACCATGCCGGACGATCTGCGCGCCGAGAAGAACTACTACGCGGTGAGCGGCTGCGGCGGCAACATCGCCTGGCACACCGAGAACGACACGTTGGAGATCGCCGATCGCGAGGTGCTGGAGCGCGACATCAGGATCTATCTCCTCTCGGTGCTGCGCCACGCCAACGCCGACCTGTTGCCGGCCGACTGGCGCGCCACCGCCGGCGAGTTCCTCGCGACGATCGAGCGCTACCAGGAGGCCGCCGGCGACCGGTTCGACCTGACGCCGGCGCGCAAGGCGACGCAGAAGCTGCATGCGGCGCTCGATCGCTTCTATGCCGCCGCCCGGGACGGCGGGCTCGATGCCGACCGCGCCAATGAGGTCCAGATGCGGCTCGCCCGCATCCTGGTGCCGGTCAACTTCACGCGCGAGCCCCGCTTTCGCCACGACCCCGCCTACAGCTGCCCGCCGCTGCCGACCCTGCAGATCGCCGCCGAGCTCGCCGAGCAGCCCGAGGCCACGCTGGGCTTCGCCAGGACCCAGCTGATGCGCGGCCAGAACCGCTATCTCGCCGCGATCGACGAGGCGCTGACGCTGGTCGAGGGGGCGCTGCGCTGACGTTTCCAAGGCGCCGGGAGATCGCGATCCTCTAGGGCCGCGCGAGGAGAGGGCTGCCCCTCAGCGTCCGGTGCGGGTGCTGGCCGACGCTTGCGCGGCGGGCGCTATACGCCTGCGCCCGCCGTCCCGCCGAGATGCGGGCTCTCGAAGCCGAGCCGCCTCAGCCCGTCCAGGACCTCCGGGCAGCTCATAAACAGCCGCCACATCAGCCCGCTGCGATAGTTCTCGATCATCACCACGATCGGCCCCTGGTCGATCGCAAGGTAGGAGCCGGCATACCAGTCGTGCGTCTCGCTGAACGCGTCGACGAAGCCGTATTCGCCCCAGATCCGATCGCCGAGGCGATGGTAGAAGTGCCGCAGCGCCCGCATCGCATGCTCGGGCGTGTAGGGGAAGGACGACAGCGCCGCGGTCGGCGAGATGACGCCGAGATCAAGGTCCGGCGCATGGGCGGCATAGCCCTGAGGGTCGTCGCTCGCGGTGAGGCCCCAGCACTCGGCGCCATAGCCCTTGAACCCCTGCGGATTGCGGACGCAGTGCTCGTAGTTGATCAGGCTGTGCGCGAGGTTCTGCTCCCAATAGTCCGCGTAGCGGTCGCGCAGGCCGCGCGGGTCCAGGCCCAGGAAGGGGTAGTGCGTGAAGAACAGCGGCCCGCCATAATCCGGCCCGAGCGGCAGATGGACGCCATAGAAGTCGCGACCGTTCCTGAACTCCCGGCCCATCGCCCAGCCGCGGTGGTAGACCTCGGCATCGACCCCGTAGCGCGGCGCCGATGCCGCGAGCACATAGGTGATCAGGCATTCGTTCCAGCCGCGGATCTCGGCGTTCATGCTCCAGCCGTTGTTCGGGCTCCAGTGCCAGAAGAGGATATGCCGGCCACCGCGCGTATGCCAGCTCCACTCCGCCTCGGCCCAGATCCGGTTGATGCGGGCGCGCAGCTCGCGCTCGGGAGGCTCGTCGCGGTCGAGATACTGGCGCGCGCAGAGCAGCCCCTGGATCAGGAGCGACGTCTCGACGAGATCGCCGCCGTCGTCCTTGCGCATGAACGGGATGGTGCGGCCGGTCTCGCCGTTCAAAAAATGCGGCAGGATGCCGTGGTAGCTGTCCGCCCGGAGCAAGAAGCGAGTCATGCGCAGCAGGCGCTCGCAGGCGTCCTGTCGCGCGATCCAGCCGCGCTCGACGGCGACCAGCATCGCCATGACGCCGAAGCCCGAGCCGCCGGTCGTGACGGTCTCGTGGCCATAGTCGTGCCGGACGTTGCTGCGCTCGCGGGCAAGGCCGCTGACCGGATGCGCGAACTCCCAGAAGTAACGGAAGGTCTGGCGCTGCACGAGATCGAGGAGGGCGTCGTCGCCGAGCTCGCTGATGCGTTTCGTCCGGCTCATGCCCGCCTCTTCAACCTGGTCCCCCGCGTCGCGCCGGCGCCATTCGCCGCAGCCGACGTGGCGTCCGCTTCCGGCGCGGCTTGCAGGCTGGGCAGCAGGCACGGCCCGCCGGGATGCTGGACGAGATGCACGGTTCGACTCCAGGAGCCGATTTTGGCAGGATCACGGCAAAAGCGGATCACCGCGGCGCCGGCGAGCTCGCGCTCGAAGATCGAGAGCACCAGCTCCTGGTGCGTTTCGTCGAGCGTACCGATGGCATCGTCCAGGAAGACCCAGCGCGGCGCGTGCAGCAGCAGACGGGCAAAGGCGAGCCGCTGCTGCTCGTCCAGCGGCAGGACTCGGTCCCAGCGATTGTCGCGGTCGAGCGAGTCCGCGAGCTGACCGAGGTCGACGCGCTCGAGCGCGGCACGGATGGCGGCGTCGCCGAAGTGGCCAGGCTCGGTGGGATAGCTCACTGCGGCCCGCAGCGTGCCGGGCGGCAGATAGGGCCGCTGCGGCAGGAACATCATCGCGTCGCGCGGCGGCAGCTGGATCGTTCCCGAACCCCACGGCCACATGCCTGCCAGCGCCCGGAACAGCGTGCTCTTGCCCGACCCCGCCTCGCCCATGATCTGGATGTGCTCGCCGGGAGCCACCTCCACCCGCGCCTGGTCGAGGGCCGCGCATTCGCCGGGCAGGGCGACCCTGAGATCCTGCAGCACGAGCCGGTCCGCGCCCGCATCGACCACGGCGATCCGACCGGCCTCCTCACCGATCGTCTCGACCCCAGGCAAGGCGTTGCGGAAGCTCACGATGCGTAGCAGCGTGGCGCGCCAGTCGGCGATCTGCGCGAGATTGTCGACGAACCAGCGCAGCGACGACTGCACCTGATTGAAGGCGCCGACCACCATCATCAGCGCACCGAAGCTCAGATTGCCGCCGAAATAGCCCGGCGCCGCGACCACGATCGGCACGACGATCGCGAGCCAACCGTAGCTCGACGTGATCCAGGTGAGCCGCGCGATGCCGCCCGCGAGGCGGGCCATCATCGTGATCACCCGGTCGACCGGCTCGTTGAGGAGCCGGCGCTCGTCCGCCTCGCCGCCGTGCAACGCGATGCCATCGGCGTGCTCGTTGACCCGCACCAGCGCGAAGCGCAGATCGGACTCGCGCTGGTAGCGCTCGGCATTGAGCGGGATCAAGGGACGCCCGACGCGCCAGGCGAGCAACGAGCCGCCCAGCGCATAGATGATCGCGCACCAGACCATGTATCCCGGAATCGCAAAGCTGTGGCCGCCGAGCTCGAACACGACGTTGGCGGAGAGGATCCAGAGCACGCCGACGAAGCTGACCAGCAGCAGCGAGGACTGCAGGAGGCCGACCCCGAGGATCGCGGTCAGCTCGCTCGCGTGCAGGGCGTCCTGGGCGATCCGCTGGTCGGGATTGACGCCGATCTCGCCGGCGAAGCTTAAGAGGTAGGCGCGTTTGGGCGCGAGCCACTGGTCGAGCAGGTCATGCGCCAGCCATTCGCGCAGCCGCACGGTGATCATCTGCTGCAGCCAGGTCTGCGCCACGACCAGCACGAGTAGGCCGCCGGCGATGATCAGGAAGATTAGGAGCTGGGTGGTAAAGGCCGCCATGTGCTTTTGCTCGAGGGCATCGTAAAAGGCCCCCTGCCAGCTGTTCAGCCGGATCTGGCCGACGGCGTTCAGGCAGACCACCAGGACAATGCCGGCCGCCAGGAGGCCGACCTGTCGCCGGTGCCGCGAGCTGGCAAGCGCATGCCACAGCGAGCGGAGCTGTGCCAACAGCCCCTCGGACGCCAGCTTTGCCTTTTCGACCTCACCCGGTGGCGGGTGCGATCCGATCGAAGCCTTTGCCATTTCTTTCCCTCGCGCCACCGAAGTTTGCGACTAGACTATGGCTCTTTTGCCATCCCCGTCGACAGCCGACCGAAAGGCGGACGCGCCGCAGGCGGGGAAAGGAGGGTTGCTGGGCATGGCTGGACGGTTCCCGTCGACGCGGATCGAGGCGCTGCTCGCGCGCATGACGCTGGACGAGAAGATCGGCCAGATGACCCTGGTCTCGGCGGGTCAGGCCGTGACCGGCCCGAGCGGTCCGGTCGACTATGTGCAGGCGATCCGCAGCGGGGGTGTCGGCACCGTCAGCAATCTGTGGGATCCCGTGCAGAATCGCGAAGTGCAGCGGATCGCGCTCGAAGAGACGCGGCTTGGCATCCCGCTGCTATTCGTCATGGACGTCATCCACGGCCACAACACGGTATTCCCCCTGCCGCTGGCCGAGGTGGGCGCTTTCGATCCGGACCTGTGGCGGCGCACGGCGCGGATCGCGGCGACCGAGGCGGCTGCCAGCGGCCTCGCGATGACCTACGCGCCGATGTTGGACATCGCGCGCGATCCGCGCTGGGGGCGGATCGCCGAGAGCCCTGGCGAGGACCCCTGGCTCGCCGCGCGGTTCGCCGAGGCGAAGGTGCAGGGCTTCCAGGGTGACGATCTTGCGGCCGCGGACAGCCTGGCGGCCACGGCCAAGCATCTAGCTGCCTACGGCGCGGTGACCGCTGGTCGGGACTACGCCACGGTCGACGTCTCGGACCGTTCGTTTCACGAGATCTATCTGCCGCCCTTTCGGGCGGCGGTGGCCGCCGGCGTCGCTGCGATCATGCCGGCGTTTCATGACCTCGCCGGCGTGCCGATGACGGCGAACGCCGCGGTCCTGCGCGCCGTGGTGCGTGAGCGCTGGGGCTTCGAGGGGGTGATGGTGAGCGACTACGGCGCGGTCGCCGAGCTGATCGTGCATGGCGTGGCCGCGGACATTGCAGAAGCGGCGGCCCTGGCGCTGCGGGCAGGCGTCGACATCGACCTGATGGGCAATGCCTACGCCCGCGGGCTGCCAGCCGCGCTCGAGCGCGGCCGCGTGACCATTGCCGACATCGATGCCGCCGTCCGGCGCATCCTGGCACTTAAGGATGCGCTCGGCCTGTTCGAGGACCCGTACCGGCGCGGCGGCCCGCTCAGCCCGACACAGCTGAGCGCGCATCGGGACGTCGCCCGTGAAGCCGCGCGCCGCGCGATCGTGCTGCTCACCCATCGCAGCGGCGTGCTGCCGCTCGCCGCGAGCGGCGGCGTCATCGCGGTGCTCGGCCCGCTCGCCGACGCGCGGGCCGACATGCTGGGGCCGTGGGCGGCCGCTGGCCGACCCGAGGACATGGTCGGCATGCTGGAGGGCCTGCGCGGGGCCTTTGCCGATCGCGAGATCAGGCATGCGCGGGGCGTCGAGATCGGCGGCGGCGATGCGAGCGGCATCCCGGCAGCCGTGGACCTCGCGCGAGCGGCCGACGTCGTCGTGCTGTGCCTGGGCGAAGCCCGCGCGATGAGCGGCGAGGCGGCAAGCCGCGCGCGGCCGGATCTGCCGGGCCGCCAGCCGGAGCTGGCAAAGGCGGTGTTGGACCTCGGCAAGCCGGTCGTCGTCGTGCTGTCGTCGGGCCGCCCCATCATGGCGCCCTGGCTGTTCGAGCGTGCTGACGCCGTGCTCGCCACCTGGTTCCTCGGCAGCGAAGCGGGGCATGCGGTCGGCGACGTGCTCAGCGGCCGCCACAATCCGTCGGGCCGGCTGCCGGTGTCCTGGCCCGTCGAGATCGGGCAGATCCCGATCTTCTACGCACGGCGGCCGAGCGGCCGACCGGCCGATCCTGCGCAGTACTGGTCGAGCAAGTACCTGGATCTTCCGGTCGATCCGCTGTTCCCCTTCGGGCACGGCCTGTCCTACACGCGCTTTGCCTACCGTGACCTGCGCGCCCGGCCGCAGACCCTGCGGCCGCGCGACAGCATCACCGTCGAGGTCGACATCGCCAACGAGGGCGCGGTCGCCGGCGAGGACACCGTCTTCCTGTTCATCCACGATCCCCTGGCGAGCCTTGCCCGGCCTCTGATGGAACTGCGCGGCGTCGCCAAGATCACGCTTGATCCCGGCGCGCACGGCACCGTGACCTTCACCGTCGGGACCGACGATCTCGCTTTTCTGGGACCCGACCTCGCGCCGCGGCTCGAGGCCGGCGCCTTTGAGATCTACGTCGGTCCGAGCGCCGCCCGCGAGAGCCTGCTCGTGACCACTATTGAACTCGTCACGGACGAACGGACCGATGCCGTTGGACCCGCTAGGTCCTGACTGGACCTCCCTTGCGCCGATCGCCGGCTTCGGCGCGATCGAGCGTACCGCGCATGGCTTCCGGACCAGCTGCGAGGCGGGACGGATTGAGGTCGCGGCCTTTGCACCGGGCATCCTCCGCCTGACGTTCGGGGAGTTGCCCGAGCCGGACTTCGGCATTCTCGTCGCCGAGCCGGTGCGGCAGGATGTCGAGGTGGGCGAGGCGGACGAGGTCGTCGCGCTGCGGGTGGGCAGCCTGCGCCTCGTGCTGCGCCGCGGGCCGCTGCGCCTGGAATGCGCGCGCGGCGGGGAGCCCCTGCTGCAGTCGACCACCGACGGAACGTTCGGCGAGCAGCTGCGCCTGCCTTCCTTCGCCCGCACGCCCGGGGGGTGGCTCGTGGCGCTGGCGCTAGAGAGCGGCGAGGCGGTGTTCGGCCACGGCGAGAAATATGGGCCGCTCGACCACCGCGGCCAGCTGCTGCGCTCCCGCGTCGAGGATGCGCTGGGCGTCAACGCCGAGGCCTCCTACAAGAACACGCCGTTCGCCTGGAGCCCGCGCGGCTGGGGGCTCTTCGTGCATACCGCCGCGTCGGTGACGCATGGCGTGGGCCACGCCGGCTGGTCACACCGCAGCTATGTGCTGGCGGTCGAGGACGCGCTCGACCTGTTCCTGATCGCCGGGGATACGCCTGCCGACCTCCTGGAGCGCTACAGCTGGCTGACCGGGCGGCCGCCGCGCGGGCCACGCTGGAGCCTCGGCGCCTGGTTCTCGCGCGCCTTCTACAAGGACGCGGACGAGGTGCTCGCCACGGCGCGAGAGCTCCGTGCGCGCCGCATGCCGGCCGACGTCATCCTGTTCGACGGCCAAGCCTGGCAAGACAACCAGACCCGCTTCCGCTTCGAGTTCGATCCGGCCCGCTACCCGGACCCGAGGGCCGTGCTCGATCAGCTGCACGCGCTGAACTTCAAGGTCTGCGTCTGGGAATATCCGATGGTCTCGCGGCGCGGGCCGCTGTTCGCCGAGTTCGAGGCGAAGGGCTGGCTGCTGAAGGATCCGGCGACCGGCGGCGCCGTCGTGCACGACTGGGGCGAGGCGTCCAAGGATCCGCTCTCGCCGCTGCAGCCGAGCGGCCTCATCGATTTCACGCATCCGGATGCCTATGCCTACTGGCGCGACGGCCACGCGAAGCTGTTCGAGCTCGGCGTCGACGTGATCAAGACCGACTTCGGCGAGCAGGTGCCGCAGAACTGCATCGGCCATGCGACGGCCGACGGAGCCCGGCTGCACAACGTCTATCCGCTGCTCTATCACCGCTGCGTCTTCGAGGCGACGGAGCGGGCCCGCGGCCAGGGCTTCGTCTTCGCCCGCGCCGGGTGGGCCGGCAGCCAGCGCTATCCTGCCCATTGGGGCGGCGACCCCCAGGGGGACTGGGAGGCGCTGGCGGCCAGCATCCGGGGCGGTCTGTCCTGGGGCCTCTCGGGCGGCGCCTGCTATGCCACCGACGTCGGGGGCTTCCTCGGGCCGCCGGAACCCGAGCTCTACGTGCGCTGGGCGCAGGTGGCGGTGTTCGCCTCGCATCTGCGCTTCCACGGCACGACCCCGCGCGAGCCCTGGCTGTTCGGCGACCGCATCGAAGCCATCATCCGCAGCTGGCTCGAGCTGCGCTACCAGTTGATCCCCTACCTCGAGCGCTGCCTCGAGGAAGCCGCCGCCACGGGCATGCCGGTGATGCGGGCGATGCCGCTCGCGTTCCCGAACGAGCCGGAGCTGTGGCCTTTCGAGACGCAGTATATGTGCGGCCCGTCACTTCTCGTGGCACCGATCCTGCGGCCCGGGGGGCGCGTCCGCCTCCGCCTGCCGCGGGGCGACTGGCAGGACCTGCTGACCGGCGACAGGTTCGAGGGCGGCCGCTCGCTGGAGCTGACCTATCCGCTGGACCGCTTCCCGGTGTTTGCCCGGACGGACGCCGAGATCCCCTTAGGTCCGGTGGTTCAGCATACGGGAGAGCTCGAGGCCGCTCGCTCGAGCTGATCCTGTCGGGGAGCGTCACGATCTCCAGGCGAACCAGGCGAGCGCGGCGGCGAACGACAGGGCGGTCATCGGCACGCCGCAGCGGGCATGCTCGGCGAACCCGAGCACCACGCCGGACTGCTTCGCCCGCTCCACCACGATGATGTTCGCGAGACTGCCGACGATCAGCAGGTTGCCCGCGAGCGTCGACAGGGTCGCGACGGCATAGAGCGCGCCGGCGGGCAGGTTCTCGAACAGCGCAAGGAAGAGCACCACGGTCGGCACGTTGCCGATCGTGTTGCTTCCGACCAACGTCAGCGACGCCAGGGCCGGCAGGCCTTGCGGGTCGATGCCGGCCGCGGCGAGCGCAGCGAACGTCTCAGCGGCGAGCCCCGCATCCGCGAGCGCTGCCGTCACCACGAACAGGCCGACGAACAGGACCAGCAGGTGCCAGTCGACGAGACCCAGAATCTCGCGCGTCGCAAGACGACGGCTGACGAGCAGCACGGCCGCGACCACCAGCACACCCGTGACGTGCGGCAGCGGCGTCGTGAACAGCACGAGCAGCGCCACCGTGGCCAACACGGCCTTGCCGACCCCCGCCCGGTCCGTCGCCGGAATCTCGATCTCGACCCGACGATCGGCAGGATCGCGGAGCTGCCGCCGCCAGACGAACCCGACCACCGCGAACACCGTGACGAGGCCGAAAGCAGCCGGTGGCCCGCACGCGGCCAGGAACGCCCAGAAGTCGAGCCCTCCGACCTGGCCGATCAGGATGTTCTGCGGGTTGCCGATCACGGTCGCGGCCGAGCCGGCGTTCGAGGCACCGGCGAGCGAGATCAGGTAGGGGCGGGGGTCCAGGCCGCGGCGCAGCAGCCCCTTGATCAGCATCGGCGTCATCGCGAACACGACGACGTCGTTGGCGAGCATCGCCGCGAGCATGCCCGCCACCAGCACCGTGAGGGCGAGGATCGCGGCGGGCGAGGCGCGCGTTGCCGCGATCCGCGCCGAGCACCAGTCGTAGAAGCCGCAGGCGGCATACTGGGCCGAGAGCATCATCAGCCCGAACAGGATGATCAGGG
>DASUGG010000129.1:0-4461 GCA_036274135.1 Geminicoccaceae bacterium | reverse complement strand
CTGCGGACCGAGCGCCGGGCCGAAGCCTTTGTCGCGGCGCTGATGCCGGAGAAAGCGAGCGCGCACCCGCTCGTCCTCGGCCAGGGCGGGCTGCCACGCCAGCCGGCCGTCGAAGCTGAGCGCGATCAGCACGGGCGACCGCCGCAGGCGCGCCGCCAACGCGTCGAGCCATGCGGCAGAGGCGAGGTCGAGCAGGGCGGATGCCGTCACCGCCACGCCGTCGAGCGCCAGCGAATCGGAGCCGATCGCGAGATCGAGCGCCTCGAAGCGGACCTCGCCCCGCCAGCCGACCTCGGCGCGCCAGCCGTCGAGCGCCGCCTCCGCCCGGGCCAGGAGGTCGCGGTCACGATCCAGGCAGAGCCAGCGCTGGCCCGGCGCCAGCCGAGGCCCGAGCCAGCGCAGATTGGCGCCCGTGCCGCAGCCGAGATCCACGAGGCGCGGCGCCGGCCCCAGCGCCTTTGCGAATCGCCCGGCGAGCGCGCCGCTCCGCGCGGCGCGGTCATGGGGCTCGCGCAGCGCCAGCCAGTCGGCCGCGAAGCGGCTCACCCGGCGACCCGGTCGAGCTGCGCGGCGAAACCGCACACGGCGCCGGCCCAGCTCGGCAGCCGCTCGCGCTCGCTCGCGGCACCGGCGGCCAGCAGGAGGCGCAGCGACGGCTCGGTCATGATCTGCCGCAGCGCGGCGGCGAGGGCGCAGGGGTCGCCCGGCTCGGCCAGCATGCCGGCGCTCGGCGGCACCGTGCCCGGGATGGCGCCGGCCTTGGTTGCGACGATCGGCAGGCCGCGCGCCAGGGCCTCGGCCAGCGCCATGCCGTAGCCTTCGTGGTAGGAGGCCAGCACGAACAGGTCGGCGCCGTCGTAGAGCGGCGCGAGGCCGGCGTCGTCCTGCTCGCCGACCAGCGCGACCCGCGCCTCGAGGCCAAGCCGCACGATCGCCGCTTCGATCGCCGCGGCGGTCTGCGGATCGCGCTCGCGGCTGCCGACGCAGGTGAGATGCCAGTCGAGATCCGCGAGGTCGGCCAGGGCCTCGAGCAGGACCAGGTGGCCCTTGCGCGGCGTCAGCGACGCGACGCACAGCAGCGCCAGGCCCGGCCCGCCGGAGCCGCGCGCCAGCGGCGCCGGATGGGTGCCCGGCGGCACCACGCCGATGCGCGCCTGCGACACCTGATAGGCGGCGAGGTCGGCGACGGTGTGCGCGCTGGTGACGATCACGCAGCACGCGGCGCGCAGCAGCCGGTGCTCGAGCCGGGCGAGGGTTTCCGCCTGGGCCGCCGTCAGCCCGCTCTCGAGCGCCAGCGGATGGTGCACCAGCGCGACCCACCGCTTGGGCAACCGGTCGGCGAGATCGGCGAATGCCGGCAGGGCCAGGCCGTCGATCACCGGCAGGCCGTCGCTCAGGGCGTCGATCGCCGCGGCGGCGGCAGCGCATGCCGCGTCGTCGACCAGCGGGAAGCGGCCGGCAAGCTCGTGCACCGACACCTCCCTGCCCTGCGCGCGCAGGCCCTCGACGATCCGCCTGTCGTAGAGGTAGCCGCCGGTGCGCTGGTCGAGCGGCCCCGGAACGACGAAGTGCACCCGCATCACGGAGCCCGCAGCGTGGTCTCGTAGCTCGCCCAGGCGACGTGCGACTCGCCGAGCGTCACCTTGATCGCCTCGAATGCGTCCGCCTCCTCACCGAGTTCGCCCGCGACCATCCGGCCGCGCACGCGCCTACAGATCTCCTGCGCCAGCACCTCGGTGGTCGTGTTCCGACCCGCGAACTCGGGCAGCTCATCGAGATTGCGGTAGTTGAGCGGCGCCAGCACCGCATGCAGCAGCTCGCTCAGCCGCCCGATATCGGCAACGATGCCGTTTGCGTCGAGTTCCCGCCGCGCCAGCTCCAGGTCGACGACGAAGGTGGCGCCATGCAGCCGCTGGGCCGGGCCGAACACCTCGCCCCTGAAACTGTGCGCCACCATGATGTGCTCGCGAACGGTTACGCGGAACATGCTGTGCTTCCCTCTGGTGCGGATCTTGCCATCGTCCCGGGTTCTTGTATGAGCTTGCCCGGAATCTTCCGCGCGGCTGTCGAGTGCCCCGGCCCGCAAGCTCATGTCCACGGCGATCTTGCATCGGAATCGTGGCGAGGGACAGGAGGCGAGTCATGACCAGGTCGCTCCGGGCGCTTCTTGCGGGCGCGTTCGCCTGCCTGCTTTGCGCAAGCCCGGCATCGCTGCTCGCGCAAGCCATCGATTCCGAGCCCTATCCGCTCGAGCCGCCGAACACCGCCAGCCCGCAGGACACCTTCCGCAGCTTCCTGCGCTACGCCAACGACGCGGTGCAGAGCTGGCGTGCGGACGAAGACGCCCCGCTGATCAACGATGCCGCGCGACGCGCGATGCGCTGCCTCGATCTGAGCGAGCTGCCGCCGGCGGTACGCGACGATCTCGGCCTCGAGAAGGTTCTGCTCCTCAAAGAGATCCTCGATCGCATCGAGGTGCCGGACTTCGAGGAAATCCCGGGGCAGGAGCAGGTCGCGGCGGATGAGGACCTCGACAGCTGGGTCGTTCCGCATACCGAGCTGACGATCGCGCGAATCGCAGAAGGTCCGCTCGAGGGCGAGTTCCTGTTCAGCGCGTCGACCGTCCGACAGCTCGAGCACTTCTACGCCCTGTCCGAGCACCTGCCTTACAAGCCCAACGCCACGATCGGGATCTACGAGGAGATCGTGCGCAGCCCGGGACCATGGATCCCGCGCAACTGGGTCGGCGCGCTGCCGAGCTGGTCCACGAAAGCCTTTCTCGGCGAGGCGGCCTGGCAGTGGATCGCGCTCGGGCTCACGCTGGCTCTGTTCGCCTTCGCCATGACCGCCTGCTACGTCTGGGCGCGCCGCTGGGACAACCGGCGTCGCAGAACCACGTCTCAGGTCGGCAAGATCCTGTTCGTGATCGCGTTGATCGGTCTCACCCGCCTGCTGGCCGCGTTCGTCGAGAACGGCATCAACGTCTCGGGCAGGCCCCTGATCATCGTCGAATTCGTCCTCGACGTGATCGCGTTCGCGGCCGGCGGCTGGTTGATCGCGCTGGTCCTGACGCTGATCGGCGAGACCATCATCCGCACGCAGCGGCTTCGCCAGGGGGCGATCAACAGCCAGCTGATCCGGATCTGCTTCCGGCTGCTGACCATCATCGTGCTCCTCTACCTTGCGATCGCCGCGGCCGAGGCGTTCGGCGTCCCGGTCGCGCCGCTGCTGGCCAGTCTCGGCGTCGGCGGCCTCGCGATCGCGCTCGCGGTGCGGCCGACGCTCGAGAACATTCTCGGCGGCTTCACGCTGTTCGCCGACAAACCGGTGCGGGTCGGCGATTTCTGCCTCTACGGCGACAAGCAGGGCACGGTCGAGGAGATCGGCCTGCGCTCGACGCGGATCCGCTCGCTCCAGCGGACCGTGGTGACCGTGCCGAACGCCGAGTTCTCGCAGATGCAGCTCGAGAACTTCACGCGCCGCGACCGCATGCTGTTCCGCACGACCCTCGGCCTGCGCTACGAGACCACGCCCGAGCAGCTGCGCTACGCGCTCGCCAAGCTGCGCGAGCTGCTGCTCGCGCATCCGATGGTCTCGCCCGATCCGGCGCGTGTCCGCTTCGTGGGTTTCGGCGACTATTCGCTGGACGTCGAGATCTTCGCCTATGTCCTGTCGGCCGACTACAACGCCTATCTGGGCGTGCTCGAGGACCTCAACCTGCGAATCATGGACATCGTCGAGGAGTCCGGCACCGGCTTCGCGTTCCCGTCGCAGACCACCTATCTGACGCGCGACAAGCCGCTCGACGCGGAGCGCGCCAAGGCGGCCGAAGGCCAGGTCGAGCAATGGCGCCGCGACGACGCCCTGCCGTTTCCGGAGCCGGATCCCGCGCGGCGGCAGGAGCTGGCCGGCACCCTCGATTTTCCGCCCAAGGGCTCGGCGAGCCGGCGGGCGGTGGCCGAACCGACCCGCGCCGCGCCGACGCGGCGGTCCTGGCGCGGCCCCTGGCGGGCGGCGGAATGAGGCGTGAGGCCGGCACCGCCACGGCCCGCGTCAGGGTTATTCCGCGGCGAGCTGGCCCGCCTGCGCCTGCAGGTCGAGCTTGTGCACGACGCCGTCCTTCATGATCATCGCGAGATTGTGCTGGTGCTGCAGGATCGATACGTGCTGCACCGGGTTGCCGCGCACCAGCAGCAGGTCGGCGAGATAACCCTCTTTCACCTGGCCCAGCTCGTCGCCCATCGCCATCAGTTCGCCGCCGATCTTTGTTGCCGACAGCAGCGCCTCGGTCGGCGTGTAGCCGAACAGCTTGACGAAGTGCTCGAGGTCGCGCGCGTTGGTGCCCTGCGGCGTCCAGGCGAAGCCGTAGTCGCCGCCCGGCACGACGCGGATGCCGCGCTTTCGCATCTCGCGGTAGGTCGCCTTGGTCGCCTCCATCTTGCGATAGAAGCCCATGCTCTC
>DASUGG010000128.1:0-4430 GCA_036274135.1 Geminicoccaceae bacterium | reverse complement strand
CCGGCAGCTTCGATCTCACCCCGGTGGCGATCGCCGAGGGGCGGGCGGTCGCCGAGCGGCACTTCAACGACCATCGCTGCGCCGTCCACTACGACAGCATCCCGACGGCGGTGTTCGGCATTCCCGAGGCCGCCACGGTCGGGCTCACCGAGGAGCGCGCCTGCGCCTTCGGCCACGACGTGGCGATCTACCGCACCCGGTTCCGCCCGCTGCTGCACACTTTGACGGACGAGCCGAGTAGGACCATGATGAAGCTGGTGGTCGATCGGAAGACCGACCGCGTCCTGGGCTGTCACATGGTCGGCGACGATGCGGCGGAGATCATCCAGGGCCTGGCCGTCGCGATGACCGCGGGCGCCACCAAGACGCAGTTCGACGACACGGTCGGCCTGCACCCGACTGCCGCGGAAGAGTTCGTCACCATGTATCAGGAGACGGCGTGAGCAGCGCGCCCAACAAACAGAGGACGCCCGAGATGGCGAACAGTTGGAGTCCCGGAAGCTGGCGCGGCAGGCCTGCCTCGCAGATGCCCGATTACCCGGATGCCGAGGCGCTGGCGCGGGTCGAGAAGCAGCTTTCGGTGTGGCCGCCGCTGGTGTTTGCCGGCGAGGCCCGCAATCTGAAGGAGCGTCTCGCGGACGTCTGCGAGGGGCGCGCGTTTCTGCTGCAGGGCGGCGACTGCGCCGAATCCTTCGCCGAGTTCCACCCTGACAACATCCGCGACACGCTGCGCGTGCTGCTGCAGATGGCGGTGGTGCTGACCTATGGCGCCGCCATGCCGGTGGTCAAGCTCGGCCGCATGGCGGGCCAGTTCGCCAAGCCGCGCTCCGGCCCGACCGAGCGCCAGGGCGACAGCGAGCTGCCGAGCTACCGCGGCGACATCGTCAACGGCCTCGAGTTCGAGGGGGCCGCGCGCCTGCCCAACCCGGAGCGCCAGCTGCAGGCTTATTCGCAGGCCGCCGCCACCCTGAACCTGCTGCGCGCCTTCACCGACGGCGGCTACGCCGCGCTGACCCGGGTGCACAGCTGGAACCTCGGCTTCGTGGAGCGCTCGCCACAGGGCGAGCGCTACCGCGACCTGGCGGATCGGATCAGCGAGGCCGTGGCGTTCATGACCGCCTGCGGCGTGACCGACGCCAACACGCCGGAGATCAAGCGCACCAGCTTCTACACCTGCCACGAAGCGCTGCTGCTGGGCTTCGAGCAGGCGATGACCCGCATCGATTCGACTTCGGGCCTGTGGTACGACACCTCGGCCCACTTCGTCTGGGTCGGCGAGCGGACGCGGGACCCGGCGGGCGCTCACGTGGAGTTCTGCCGCGGCATTGCCAACCCGGTGGGGTTGAAGGCCGGCCCGAGCATGAAGCCGGACGAGCTGCTGCGGCTGTGCGACGTGCTCAACCCCGCCAACGAGGCCGGGCGGCTGACCGTGATCGCCCGCATGGGCTACGATCAGGTCGAGGCCAGGCTGCCTGCCCTGGTGCGGGCGATCCGGCGCGAGGGGCGCAAGGTGGTCTGGACCTGCGATCCGATGCACGGCAACACGATCAAGTCGAGCAACGGCTACAAGACCCGGCCGTTCGACCGCATCCTTGGCGAGGTGCGGAGCTTCTTCGCGGTGCACAAGGCGGAAGGCAGCCATGCCGGCGGCGTGCACGTCGAGATGACCGGCCGCGAGGTGACCGAGTGCACGGGCGGCGCGCAGGCGATCACCGACGACGGCCTGTCGGACCGCTATCACACCCACTGCGATCCCAGGCTCAACGCGTCGCAGAGCCTCGAGCTCGCCTTCCTGATCGCCGAGGCGCTGAAGGAGGAGCGCGCGGCCCTGCGGGTCGCGGCGCAATAGCGGCGGTGATACCGGAGGTCGGTCGTGGCTCCGCCGCTTGTGCTGTATTCGGCACAGACGCTGCTCGCCTACCGCATCAATCAGAAGTACTATGGAGAGCAGCACTGGGTCTGGTGCAGCCCATACCGGGGCTCAGGGTCGACAGCGACGGTGGACGCTGCAGTGCCGCCGTCCTCGAGCCCCCTCGCGATCTACCGGGCGCTGCATGATGACGTGAAGCAGAACGACCACCACAGCGCCAAGATCGAGGCCAATCGGCAAGGGCTTGTTCGCGGCGCCAATATGAAGCTCGCAGCCGGCGCGATCGACGAGATCGCCGCCGGTGAGATTGCGGAGATAACGCGTCTGGCGAGCGTGGCAGACTTCCGACCGTTGCTCTATGTGATTCCTTATGCGCTCGTCGATGGAGTGGTAAAGGAGGTGCCCGTCGCCCAGCGGGCGCATCCACTCTCCGACGAATTCCAGATCGAATCGCTTTCACGTCAGTGCTTCGATATCATCGAGCTTCCCCTGTAGGAGATGGGAGATGTCGCTACCTGACGGCCTTGTCTCGGCATCGTTCGCGACCGCGCTTGAGGCAGTCCATCTGGCGTTGCGACTGCTTCGCTTCCGCGACGGCGCCGATCACATGCTTGCGAACATGCGGAAGAAAACCGATGACCCGGCCAGCCAGATTGCCGTGACCATCGCCGAATGGGTCGAGCGTCAGGAGCGTCAGCGGCTCGCCACGCTCGATGACGAGGCGGCGGCCCGGTACATCGACGAGCTTTCCAGGTTTGCGGATCAGCGGACAAGAAAGGAGTGGCACTCCGACGAGGCGGCAGGCGAGGCAGCTCTCGCCCGGCTCCGCGCCGAGGTACGATAAGAGGCGTTGGCATGAGCCCGTCCGCGCGTGATCTGCCGCGGTTCACCGACAAGTACTTCCTGAAGACCCGGGAGATCGTCGGCCGCTACGGCGACGTCGATGCCACCTACGCGGTGTTCATGCGCCGGCCGGTGGTGTTCACGCCGCGGCTCGCGGTCGGCTGGCTGCAGGAGATGGCGGCGGCCCGCGGCACCCGGTTCGAGATCGATCTGCCCTACGCCGAGGGCGAGTGGGTCGGCGCCGGCGAGCCGCTGATGTACGTCACGGGCTCTCTCGAGCACCTGGTCGATCTCGAGACCGTGTTCCTGCAGAAGCTGGGGCCGCCCTGCGTCGCCGCCTTCAACGCCTTCCTGATGTGCACCGACCTGCCGCACGTCGCCTTCATCGCCATGGATGCCCGCCATTGCGCGGGCGCCGAGATGGCGGACATGATGGCTTACGCCGCCAGCGTCGGCTCGGCGAGGGCGCGGCGCGAAGCCGGCGCGAAGGGCTTCATCGGCAACGCCAGCGACGCCACCGCGCACTATTTCGGCAACGAGCGCGGCCTCGGCACCATGCCGCATGCGCTGATCGGCTATGCCGGCTCGACGCTGCGCGCGGCGCAGCTGTTCCACGAGACCTTTCCGGATGACAATCTTTACGTGCTGGTCGACTTCTTCGGCCGCGAGGTCAGCGATTCGCTCGAGGTCTGCCGGGCCTTTCCGGATCTGGCGCGCGAGGGCCGGCTCGGCGTCCGCATCGACACCCATGGCGGCCGCTTCGTCGAGGGACTCGATACCGCCGCGTCGTACGCGGTGCTCGAGGCGCATGCGCGCGATGCGATCCGGACCTACCGCAGCGAGACCGAACTGCGCTGGCTGGTCGGCACCGGCGTCACCGCAGCGGCGATCTACCACGTCCGCGAGAAGCTCGACGCCGCCGGCTTCGAGCGGGTCAAGATCATCGCCAGCTCGGGCTTCAATCCCAAGAAATGCAAGCTGATGGCGAGCGCGCGCGCGCCGATCGACATGATCGGCACGGGCTCGTACCTGCCGGAGGAGTGGAGCGAGACCTACGCCACTGCCGACGTGATCGCCTACGGCGGCGTGCCGCGGGTCAAGGTCGGCCGCGAGTTCCTGTTTCCGGAGCGGCCCAAGGCCGCCGAATAGCTTTGGTTGATGACGGCCCGGCGCGATAGCTTGCGGGTTTTGACAGCCGGCTGACGGGCTCCTAGCATGTCGCAGGGCGCGAAACGTCGGGCGCGTCCGCTTCGAGGGCGAAGGATGGACCAGCGGTCCGTCGTGATGCTGGGGGCCGGCCTCTGGGGGCTGGTCGCGCTCGCCGCGATCTACGGCGGCGTCGAGCGGGTCGAGCGCGACCTGACCCTGCGCAGCCGCGCCGAGCTTGCCGGTGCCGGGCAGCGCTGGGCGAGCGTGCGCTACAGCGGCCGCGACGCCGTGCTCGCGGGCATCGCGCCGAGCACCGAGGCACGGGCGCAGGCGACCGCTCTGGTGCGTGCGCTGCCGGGCGTACGCCTCGTGCACGACCAGACCACCGTCGCGAACGCCGCGGCGCAGTAGCCGGGCGCGGGGCCGGGCGGTGGTCTATCTGATCTTCCAGATCCTGTGGTTTCTGGTCGCGGCGGCGGCGATCGGCTTCGTCGTCGGCTGGCTGTGCCGCAGCGCGGCGATCCTGCGCCGGCGCGAGGCGGCAACCATGCAGGCGCGGGCGACGCAG
>DASUGG010000127.1:0-7900 GCA_036274135.1 Geminicoccaceae bacterium | reverse complement strand
GGTCGCCACCAGCGAGCGCTGGCGCGACCGCAGCAGCGGCGAGAACCGCGAGCGCACCGAGTGGCATCGCGTCGTGATCTTCAACGAGCGGCTGGGCGAGGTCGCCGAGAAGTACCTCGCCAAGGGTCGCACGGTGTATCTCGAGGGCCAGCTGCAGACGCGTAAGTGGACCGACCAGTCGGGCCAGGAGCGCTATACCACCGAGGTTGTGATGCAGCGCTTTCGCGGCGAGCTGACCCTGCTCGGCGGCCGCGGCGAGGACGCCGGCTTCGGCGGCGGCCCGCCCGATGACGACGAGCGCGGCGGCTCGTCTGGCGGGGGTGGCGGCGGAGCGGGCGGCCGGAAATCGTCCGGCTTCGACGACCTCGACGACGAGATCCCGTTCTGAGGACGTAGAGCTCAGCGGCGCTTGGTGGCCTACCGCTCCTTGGCCTGCAGCTTGGCCCAGCTGTCGCGCAGGGCAACCGTCCGGTTGAATACCGGTCGGCCCGGCCGCGAGTCGGGATCGAGCGCGAAGTAGCCCTGGCGCTCGAATTGCAGGGGCTCGCCCGCCGCCGCGTCCGCGAGCGCGGGCTCCATCCGGCACCCCTCGAGGACCTCGAGCGAGTCCGGGTTCAGGTCGTCGCAAAAATCGCCGCCGGCGCCCGGCTCCGGCGTCGTGAACAGATGGTCGTACAGCCTGACCTCGGCCGGCACCGCATGCGCGGCCGACACCCAGTGCAGGGTGCCGCGGACCTTGCGGCCATCGGGCGCATCGCCGCCGCGGGTCGCGGGGTCGTAGCTGCAGCGCAGCTCGACCACCTCGCCGCGCGCGTTCTTCACCACCTCGCGGCAGGTGACGAGGTAGGCGTAGCGCAGGCGCACCTCGCGCCCGGGCGCCAGGCGGAAGAACCTGTTGGACGGCTCCTCCATGAAATCATCGCGCTCGATGTAGAGCTCGCGCCCGAACGGCACGCGACGCCGTCCGGCGGCCAGGTCCTCGGGATTGTTGATCGCCTCGAGGGTCTCGGTCTGGTCTTCCGGATAGTTCTCGAGGACGACCTTGAGGGGGCGCAGCACCGCCATGCGGCGCGGCGCGGTGCGGTTCAGCAGGTCGCGCACGCAGTGGTCCAGCAGCGCCGGCTCCACCAAGTTGTCGGACTTGGCGACGCCGAGCCGGCGCACGAAGTCGCGGATCGCCGCCGGCGGCACGCCGCGTCGGCGCAGGGCGCGCAGCGTCGGCATGCGCGGATCGTCCCAGCCGCGCACATGCCCCTCGGCGATCAGCTGGATCAGGCGCCGCTTGGACAGCACGGTGTAGGCGAGGTTGAGGCGGGCGAACTCGTACTGGCGCGGCCGCGAGGGCACCGGCAGGCTGTCGATCAGCCAGTCGTAGAGCGGCCGGTGATCCTCGAACTCCAGCGTGCACAGCGAGTGGGTCACGCCCTCGATCGCATCCGACTGGCCGTGCGCGAAGTCGTAGGTCGGATAGATCGACCAGCTCGTGCCGGTGCGCGGATGCGCCGCGTGCAGGATGCGGTACAGCACGGGGTCGCGCAGATTGATGTTGCCGGACGCCATGTCGATCCTGGCGCGCAGCACCCGGGCGCCATCGGCGAACTCGCCCGCGCGCATGCGCTGGAACAGATCGAAATTCTCCTCGACCGGACGGTCGCGCCAGGGGCTGTTGCGGCCGGGCTCGGTCAGCGTGCCGCGATACGCCCGCATCTCCTCGGGCGAGAGGTCGTCGACATAGGCCTTGCCGCTGCGGATCAGGTGCAGGGCCCACTCGTAGAGCTGCTCGAAATAGTCCGAGGCGAAATGCAGGTGCTCGCCCCAGTCGAAGCCGAGCCAGCGCACGTCCTCCTGGATCGCCTCGATGTATTCCTGCTCCTCCTTGGTCGGATTGGTGTCGTCGAAGCGCAGGTGGCAGCGGCCGCCGAACTCCTGCGCGATGCCGAAGTTCAGGCAGATCGACTTGGCGTGACCGATGTGCAGGTAGCCGTTCGGCTCGGGCGGAAAGCGCGTGATGACCTTATCGTGCCGTCCGGCCTGCAGATCGGCGCGCACGATGTCGCGGATGAAGTCCCGCGCGCCTTCCTCGACTGCCAGCTCGCTCATGCCGTTCCGCCAGGATGATCTCGATCGCGCCGCCATATTGGCCGGCGGCGCTCCACTCTGCCATAGATGGTCGAGGGCGCCGAGGCGGGCAACCGCCAGTTCGGCGCGGCGGTTTCAGGCCGCATGGCGTCGCCGGCGCCAGAGATAGACCGCCCCGGCCGCCAGCGCGGCGGCCAGCAGCGCGATCGCCAGCGGCTCGATCCGCTCCACGACGGCCACGGCCTGCCCGATGTCGCGATCGAGCCAGTAGGTGCCGAGTCCCCAGACGCCGACCCAGATCAGCGCGCCAAGCAGGTTCCACAGGCTGAAGCGCCACCACGGCATCTCCAGCGTGCCGGCCATGACGCTGCTGAGCTGGCGCGAGCCGTCGAAGAAGCGGGCGACCAGGATGAACCAGCCGCCACGGCGCCGGAACAGCGCGTCGACCCTATTGAGCCGGTCCTCGCTGATCGGCAGCTTTTGCAGCAGCGGCCGGCCGCCGGCCCGGCCGATCAGGTAGCCGATGCTGCTGCCCAGCAGCGTCGCCAGCAGCGCCAGCGTGACGAGCACGACGATGTTCAGGCCGCCATGCACGGCGTCGATCGCGGCCGCGATCAGCAGCGTCTGGCCGGGCGCCGGGATCAGCATGCCCTCGACCCCGACCGCGGCGAACACCGCGGGATAGCCGTAGCGCTGCAGCAGGGGGCGGGCCCTGGCGAGCCCCGCCTCGAACCCCGAGACCGCCATCTCCTCGACCTCGTGCAGGCGCGAGGGTGCCGGCTCGCGCCCGGTCTGGGCCGCGACCTGCCGCTCGGCCGCAGGCCCGATGCCCAGGAGGAGCAGCACGAGGACGGCGAGCAGGGGCCGGCGCGGCAACATGGCACCAAGGCCCGGCGCGTTCAGCGCGGACTCATCGCCCGCACCGCAGCGGCGCGCTCCTTCGCCGCGGCGAGCATGAACGACAGGTCGCTGCCGGCGAGGATGAAGCGGAAGCCCATGCCGACGTAGCCCTCGATCAGGGGCGGCGTATAGACCCCGCCGAGGCCGGCATGCTTGCCGCTGGCGCGGCAGGCGGCGGTGATCCGCTCGAAGGCCTCGACCACGCGTGGGTGATCGAGTTGTCCCGGGATGCCCATCTCGAGGCAGAGGTCGTTGGCGCCGACCAGCAGGACGTCGACGCCCGGCACGGCCGCGATCTCGTTGACGTTGGCGACCGCGCGCGGCGTCTCGATCATCACCACGACCAGGGTCGCCGCGTCGATCGCCGCGGTCGCCTCGCCGAGCGGCCAGCTCGCGAAGTCGATCTGCGGCAGCGCGCCGGTCACCGAGCGCCGGCCACGCGGCGGATAGCGGCACTGCTCGGCCATCTGCGCGGCGATCTCGGCGGTGTCGACATGCGGCACGACGATGCCCTGCGCTCCGGCGTCGAGGGCCCGCGAGGCATGAAAATGCTGCATGCCCGGCACGCGCACGATCGGCGTGATGCCGGCGTCCTGCGCCGCGGTGCTGATCTGGCCGGCAACGTCGACCGACAGCGCGCTGTGCTCGCAGTCGATGAACAGGAAGTCGTAGCCGGCGGTCTTCATGATCTTCGCGATGTCGACGGTGCGCGCCTGGCGTAGCCCCACGCCGATGGCCAGCTCGCCGGCCTCGAGACGTTCCTTGGCGATGTTGCGAATGCCGGCCATGCCTGCTCCTCCCGATCGGCTGTCGACGCGCATTGCTCGCTTAGTGCACGAAACCGGCCATGCATGCCAGCACGAACGATGGCCGAGGCCCCGGCGACGGACACGGCCCTCGCGGCCGTTCAACGGCGCGCGAGCTGTGACGGCCGTCACGGCAGGGCGCTGGACGCAGGCCTAGATCACCGCGAGGACATGACAAGCGGCAGGACGAGGGAATACTTCCGATGGCAAGCTTCCGGACGACCCGTGCGCTGAGCAGTCTTCTTTTCGGGCTGATGCTGGCGGTCGCGGCGCTGCCGGCAGAGGCTGAGGGCGTGGTGAACGCCTCGAGCTGGACCGGCACCGCGATCGAGGGCTACGACCCCGTGGCCTATTTCGAGCAGGGCCGGCCCGTCGAGGGCGACAGCGATTATTCCTACGACTGGATGGGCGCGACCTGGTACTTCGCCAGCGCCGAGAACCGCGACCGGTTCGCCGCCGATCCCGACAGATATGCGCCGCAGTACGGCGGCTACTGCGCCTGGGCGGTCGCCAACGGCTACACGGCGAAGATCGATCCCGAAGCCTGGGCTGTGGTCGACGACAAGCTCTACCTGAACTACTCGCAGGACGTGCAGCGGCAGTGGCAGCAGGACGTCCCCGGCAACATTAGCAAGGCGGACGCCAACTGGCCGGCCATCCGTGAGGAACTCGCCAACTGAACCCTGACGGCACGGCGACGCCGCGCTGCTCGGCACCGCCTACCTCCAGGCGGCGACCCGAGGATTCACCATGAGATGGCTGTCGACGCTGGCCACGCCGGGGACGCGCTCGGCCGCGCGGCGCAGCGCTTCGCCCTCTTCGCGCACGGCGACGACGCCCCAGAGGTGCACGACGCCGTCGCGAACCACGATGTTGACGTAGGGATGGGAGGCGAGACCCAGCCGCTCGAACTCTGCCGTGATGCGCTCGCGCACCGCGCGGTCCTCGGCGCTGGCGTCGGGCGAGGGCTGCAGCGCGAAGCCGCGCAGCAGATCGGCGCGGCTGACGATGCCGACGAGCTTGCCGTTCTGCAGAACCGGCACACGCTTGATCCGGTGCGTCTCGAGGAGCCGGGCGATCTCGGGGAGCGGGGTGTCCGGCGTGACGGAGATGACCGAGCGGCTCATCACGTCCCAGGCCAGCCGCCCGTGGCCCTTGAGATACGCCTCGGCCCGCGTCTGCGGCGAGGCCAGCAGATCGAGCCACCATGACCGCTTCACGCCCTCCTGGGCCAACCCGTGGGTCAGATCGCCCTCGCTCACCATCCCGAGCAGCTGGCCGTCCTCGGACAGCACCGGCACGGCGCTGATCTGCCGCTCGTAGAGGAGCTTCGCGATCTCGGTGACGGGCGTGTCCGGCGCCACCGTCACCACCTTGGTCGTCATCACGTCCTGGGCCTGCATTGTTGTTCTCCAGGTGCTGGTGCCGCCCCTCATTGTTGGCGATTTTCCGGCCCGCGGCCACGGCGCCCTCCAGATCACGGCATTTTCGCCGCCGGCGCCTTGACCTTGCCCTGGCTGGAATGGCCATCTCCAGCGCACCACATGCGATGCGGAGGTGGACATGGCGCAGCAGCACGCCCGGCATCGGACGAAGGACGCCGCCGATGCTATCGGGGAGGCCGGCGCGCCTGCAACGGACCCCGTGTGCGGCATGGCCGTGGACCCGCACTCGGCGAAGCACCGCCGCGAGCATCGCGGGCGCACCTATTATTTCTGCTCGGCGGGCTGCGCGAAGAAGTTCGCGAGAGCGCCGGAAGACTATCTCGGCGAGCGTGCGAAGCCGGCGGCGGATGTTCCAGCCGACGCCATCTACACCTGCCCGATGCATCCCGAGATCGAGCAGGTCGGCCCCGGCGACTGCCCGATCTGCGGCATGGCGCTCGAGCCCAAGATGGCCGCGGCCGAGGAGGGCCCGAGCGCCGAGTATGTCGACATGCGCCGGCGCTTCTGGGTCAGCGCCGTCCTCTCGCTGCCGCTGCTGGTCTGGGTCATGGGCGACCACCTGCTCGGCCTCGACCTCGGCCACGCCATCCCGCGCGCCATCGCGCACTGGATCCAGCTGGTGATCGCCACGCCGGTGGTTCTCTGGGCCGGCTGGCCGATCTTCAAGCGCTGCTGGGCCTCGTTCCGGCGGATGAGCCCGAACATGTGGACGCTGATCGGGATCGGCGTCGGCGCCGCCTACCTCTACAGCGTCGTGGCGACCGTTGCGCCCGGCATCTTCCCGGCCGCCTTTCGCGGCCACGAGGGCGAGGTCGATGTCTACTTCGAGGCGGCGGCGGTGATCATCGCGCTGGTGCTGCTGGGCCAGGTGCTCGAGATCCGGGCGCGCGAGCGCACCAGCGGCGCAATCAAGGCGCTGCTCGGGCTCGCGCCGAAGACGGCGCGCCGGGTGCGCGACGACGGCAACGACGAGGAGGTGCCGCTCGACGCGGTGCAGGTCGGCGACCGCCTGCGCGTGCGGCCGGGCGAGAAGATCCCGGTCGACGGCACCGTGGTCGAGGGGCGCAGCGCGGTCGACGAATCGATGCTGACCGGTGAGCCGGTGCCGGTCGAGAAGACGGCGGGCGAGCGGGTCAGCGCCGGCACGCTCAACCAGTCCGGCAGCTTCGTGTTCCAGGCCGAGCGCGTCGGCAGCGAGACGATGCTGGCGCGGATCGTGCAGATGGTCGCCGAGGCGCAGCGCTCGCGCGCGCCGATCCAGCGCCTGGTCGACGTGGTCGCGAGCTGGTTCGTGCCGGCGGTGGTCGCCGTCGCGATCCTCGCCTTCATCGTCTGGTCGATGTTCGGCCCCTCGCCCGCCATGGCCTACGCCCTGGTCGCGGCGGTCTCGGTCCTGATCATCGCCTGCCCCTGCGCGCTGGGGCTGGCGACGCCGATGTCGATCATGGTTGGGACCGGGCGCGGCGCGCGGGCCGGGGTGCTGATCAAGAACGCCGAGGCGCTGGAACGCTTCGCCAAGGTCGACACCCTGGTGGTCGACAAGACCGGCACGCTGACCGAAGGCAAGCCCAAGGTCACGACGCTGATCCCGGCCGAAGGGATCGACGAGACGGAGTTGCTGCAGCTCGCGGCGAGCGTCGAGCGCGCGAGCGAGCATCCGCTGGCGGCCGCGATCGTCGGCGCGGCGCAGGAGCGCGGCCTCGGTCTGCTCGAGGTCAGCGACTTCGATTCGCTGACCGGCAAGGGCGTGCGCGGCAAGGTCGGCGGGCGGGACGTGGCGCTCGGCAACCGCCGCCTGCTCGAGGACCTCGGCGTCGATCCCGGATCGCTCGCCGAGCGGGCCGAGGAGCGCCGCAGCGAGGGCGAGACCGTGATGTTCGGCGTGGTCGACGGCCGGCCGGCCGGCCTGGTCTGCGTCGCCGATCCAATCAAGCAGAACACGCCCGAGGCGCTCGCCGCCCTGCGCGAGGAAGGCCTGCGGATCGTCATGCTGACCGGCGACAATCGCACCACCGCCGAGGCGGTCGCGCGCAGGCTCGGCATCGACGAGGTCCACGCCGAGGTGCTGCCGGAGCACAAGAACGAGGTGATCAGGCGGCTGCGCACGGCCGGCAAGGTCGTGGCCATGGCGGGCGACGGCATCAACGATGCGCCAGCACTCGCCCAGGCGGATATCGGGATCGCGATGGGCACCGGCGCCGACGTCGCGATGGAAAGCGCCGGCATCACCCTGGTCAAGGGCGATCTGCGCGGTCTCGTCCGGGCGCGTCGGCTGTCGGAGGCGACCATGCGCAACATCAAGCAGAACCTGTTCTTCGCCTTCGTCTACAACGCGCTCGGCGTGCCGGTCGCGGCGGGCGTGCTGTATCCGTTCACGGGTCTGCTGCTGAGCCCGATCATCGCGGCGGCGGCGATGAGCCTCTCCTCGGTCTCGGTGATCGGCAACGCGCTGCGCCTGCGCGCCGTGCGGCTTTGACGAGGATCAATGCGCTCGAGTGAAAGGGTCGTGAGCCTGCCCGATCGCACAAAGCGCAGGGAGCGAGGTCATGACGAGTAAGGCAAGGATCGCCAGCGTCGCGGCAGGCCTGATCGCCGGCGCTGCGCTCGTAGCGGCGGCGGAAGGCCATGAGGTGGGCCCGATGCGAGGGATGGGCCCGGGCGGCCCGATGA
>DASUGG010000126.1:0-2409 GCA_036274135.1 Geminicoccaceae bacterium | reverse complement strand
CTCGATGCCGCGCTGATGCCGCGCCTGGCGGCGACCATCGAGGAGCTCGCCGCCGAGGGCCGCGCCGAGCTCGCGCGGCAGGGGGTGGCGGCGGCGCGGATCAGCACCGAGCCGCGCATCCACATCCGCTACAGCGGCACCGACACGCCGCTCGAGATCGCACATGGCGGCCTCGCCGAGCTGCGCCGCGCCTTCGAGGCGGAGCATCGCGCGCGCTACGGCTTCGTGGTCGAGGGCCGGCCGCTGATGGTCGAGCAGGTGACGGTCGAGGCGATCGGCCGGATGGCCGAGATCGGCGAGCCGGAGCGGCCGATCGAGCCGCGCGCCGAGCCGTTGCAGCCCGTCGACGAGGTGGCGATGATGACCGGTCGGGCGCCGCACCAGCCGCCCGAGAGCTTCGCGACGCCGGTGGTCGAGCGCGCCGATCTGCGTCCCGGCGACACCGTCCGCGGGCCGGCGATCATCGCCGAGCCCACCACCACCGTGGTCGTCGAGCCCGGCTGGCAGGCCGAGTTGACCTCCCGCGAGCACCTGCTGCTGCGCCGCGTCGAACCGCTCGCCAGGCAGGCCGCAGTCGGCACGCGCTCCGACCCGATCATGCTCGAGATCTTCAACAACCTGTTCATGGCGATCGCCGAGCAGATGGGCGTCACGCTGCAGAACACCGCCTACTCGGTGAACATGAAGGAGCGGCTCGACTTCTCCTGCGCCGTGTTCGACCGCGACGGCATGCTGATCGCGAACGCGCCGCACATGCCGGTGCATCTCGGCTCGATGGGCGAGAGCGTGCGCACGATCCTGCGCCTGCACGGCGACAGCCTGCGACAGGGCGACGTCTACGCGCTCAACAACCCCTACAACGGCGGCACGCACCTGCCCGACGTGACCGTGGTGCTGCCGGTGTTCGGCGCGGACGGGCGGCTCCTGTTCCTCACCGCGTCGCGCGGCCACCACGCCGACATCGGCGGCATCACGCCGGGCTCGATGCCGCCGGACAGTACAACGATCGAGCAGGAAGGCGTGCTGATCGACGATTTCCGGCTGGTCGACCAGGGACGGTTCGAGAACGAGGCGCTGGAGGCGCTGCTCGCCTCGGGGGCGTGGCCCGTGCGCAACGCCAGGCAGAACGTCGCCGACCTGCAGGCGCAGATCGCGGCCTGCACGCGCGGTGCGAACGAGCTGCTCGCGATGATCGAGCATTTCGGCCTGGAGACGGTGCTGGCCTACACCAAGCACGTCCAGGACAACGCCGAGGAATCGGTGCGGCGCGTGCTCGACCGGCTGAAGGACGGCGACTTCACCTACCCGCTCGACAACGGTGCGCAGATCCAGGTGCGCGTGCGCATCGACCGCGAGGCAAGGCGCGCGGTCGTGGACTTCACCGGCACCAGCGGCCAGCTTCCGGACAACTTCAACGCCCCGTCCGCGGTCTGCCGGGCCGCCGTGCTCTACGTGTTCCGCACCCTGGTCGATGCCGACATCCCGATGAACGAGGGCTGCCTGAAGCCCATCGACATCGTGATCCCGGAAGGCAGCATGCTCCATCCGAGCTATCCGGCGGCCGTGGTGGCCGGCAATGTCGAGACCTCGCAATGCATCACCGACGCGCTGTACGGCGCGCTCGGCGTGCTCGCGGCAGCGCAGGGCACGATGAACAACTTCACCTTCGGCGACGCCACTTACCAGTACTACGAGACGATCTGCGGCGGCTCCGGCGCCGGCCCCGACTTCGACGGCACCTCGGCGGTGCACACCCACATGACCAACTCCCGCCTGACCGACCCCGAGGTGCTGGAATGGCGCTACCCGGTGCTGCTGCAGAGCCACCGGATCAACCGCGGCTCGGGTGGTGGCGGCCGTCATCGCGGCGGCGACGGCACGATCCGCCGGGTATGCTTCCTCCAGCCGATGGGCGCGGCGCTCCTGTCCAACCACCGGGTGGTGGCGCCCTTCGGGCTGCAGGGCGGCCTGCCCGGTGCGCTCGGCCGGCAGTGGATCGAGCGGGCCGACGGCCGCATCGAGGAGCTGCCGGGCTGCGCCAAGGCGGAGTTGGGGCCGGGCGACGTGTTCGTGATCCAGACGCCGGGCGGCGGCGGCTTCGGCGCCCCGGAGGACCGGTCGGAGGGCTGATCCGGGCACCGGAGCAGGATGTCGTTCAACGTGATGTGATGCGCGGCCGGAGCCGCGCCGGCCAGAAAGTGTTTGCTGCGGCGGCAGGTAGGGGTTAGCGTGCAGGTTGGCTTTGTACGGGAGTAGCATGATGCATCGTAGCATTCTCGCCCTGACAGCTCTCGTCGCCTTCGCGGTCGGCAGCAGCGTAGCGTATGCGGACTGCGGCCCCGGTCATATCGCCAGCAGCACCAAGCAGACCGTCGCTTCGGCCGATAGCGGCGGCCAGACGCGCGTTCC
>DASUGG010000125.1:0-2828 GCA_036274135.1 Geminicoccaceae bacterium | reverse complement strand
ACGCAGCCCCCTGGAGGAGCGGCCCCGGCGCGCGGCTTCGCACTGCCCCTGGTGCGGCCGTCGCTGCCCGGCATTCATCCGGCGGGAGTTCCTGCGTCGCCGGCTCGACCGTCGCGACCTGATGCGACACGACCGGACAGGGCCCGAGCATGGTCACGCCGCCTGACATCGAAGCGCAGATCCTGCGCTACTACCCTGTCGAGAAGTGGCGCGTCGGCACCATCGCCGGTCAGCTACACGTGCATCATAGCGTGGTCACGCGCGTGCTGGCGCAGGCCGGGTTGCCGAGGATCGGCCCACCGGCGCGGCCGTCGCAGATCGACGCCTAACTGGCGTTCATCCGCCAGACGCTGGCGACCTTCCCGACGCTGACCGCCAGTCGGCTGTATGGGATGGTGCGCGAGCGCGGCTATCGCGGCAGCGCCGATCACTTCCGCCACCTGATCGCCTGCCATCGGCCGCGCCCGCAGGCCGAGGCGTATCTGCGGCTGCGTTGCCTGCCCGGCGAACAGGCGCAGGTGGACTGGGGACATTTTGGCCATCTCGAGATCGGCCGGGCACGCCGCCCGCTGATGGCCTTCGTCATGGTGCTGAGCCACGCGCGCCAGATCTTCCTGCGCTTCTTCCCAGACGCCAGGATGGCGAGCTTTCTGCGCGGCCACGTCGCGGCATTCACCGCGTGGAACGGCGTCCCCCGTGTCCTGCTGTACGACAATCTCAAGAGCGTGGTGCTGGATCGGCGTGGCGATGCGATCCGCTTCCATCCGACCCTGCTGGGCTTTGCCGGGCATTATCGCTATGAGCCGCGCCCCGTGGCGGTCGCGCGCGGCAATGAGAAGGGCCGCGTCGAGCGCGCCATCCGCTACGTCCGCGACAGCTTCTTTGCCGGGCGCAGCTTCACGGATCTTGATGACCTCAATGCCCAGGCCGAGAGCTGGTGCAACGGCCCTGCCGCCGACCGACGCTGTCCGGACGAACCCGACCGCACGGTCCGCGAGGTGTTCGCCGAGCAAGCCGCTCGCCTGCTGCCGCTGCCCGACAACCCCGCGCCGCTGCTCGAGCAAGTCGCTGTCACTGTCGGCAAGACACCCTATGTCCGCTTCGACCTGAACGATTACTCGGTCCCCCACAACCGCGTCCGCCGCACCCTGAGCGTTCTCGCCGATCCACATGAGGTGCGCATCGTCGACGGCGCCGAAGTGATCGCCTGCCACCCGCGCAGCTACGACAAGGGGGCGCGGATCGAGGTTGCCGCCCACATCCAGAAGCTGGTCGAGCAGAAACGCGCCGCTCGTCAGCACCGCGCCACGGACCGCCTCGTGCAGGCGGTTCCTGCCAGCCAGGCCCTGCTGATCCGCGCCGCCGAACGCGGCGCCAATCTCGGCGCCATCACCGCCGCACTGATGCGGCTGCTCGAGCGCACCAGCGCCGCCGATCTGCAGATCGCCATCCTCGAGGCATTGGAGCGCGATGTGCCGCATCCGAACGCCGTGCGCCTCGCCCTCGAACGTCGGCGCCAACAGCGCGGTGACTCGCCACAGGTCGCCGTCGTGCTGCCCGCCCATGTGCAGGCGCGCGACGCGCCGGTGCAGCCGCATCGGCTCGAAACCTATGACCAGCTGAAGGAACGCTCCGATGACTGAGCTCGACACACTGCGCGACCGCGCCGAGGCGCTGCATCTGCACGGCCTGGTGTCGCACTGGCCCGAGGTCGCCACCGAAGCCTGGGTCGCATCGCTACTCGAGTGGGAGGAGACCCAGCGCGCCTGCCGCAGCCTGCAGCGTCGGCTGAAGACCGCCCATATCGGCCGCTTCAAGCCGCTCTGTGACTTTGACTGGAACTGGCCCAAGCGCTGCGACCGTGCCGCCGTCGACGCGCTGATGACGCTCGACTTCCTGGCCGATGCGACCAACGTCGTACTGGTCGGACCGAACGGCGTCGGCAAGTCGACGCTGGCGCAGAACATCGCCCACCAGGCGCTGATCCACGGCCATACCGTGCTGTTCACCAGCGCAGGCCAGTTGCTCGGCGATCTCTGCGCACTCGACAGCGATTCCGCCCTGCGCCGCCGCCTGCGTCACTATGCCCGACCGCAGCTGCTGGTGATCGACGAGGTCGGCTATCTCTCCTACTCCAACCGCCACGCCGATCTGATGTTCGAGCTGATCTCGCGCCGCTACCAGAACAAGAGCACGCTGGTCACCACCAATCGCCCCTTCGCCGAGTGGCGCGAGGTGTTCCCCAACGCCGCCTGCGTCGTCTCGCTGGTCGACCGGCTGGTCCACAACGCTGAGATCATCGCCATCGAGGGCGATTCCTATCGCCTCAAGGAAGCCCGCGAACGTGCCGATCAGCGCTCCCGCCAGCGCCGGGGAACCAGGTCATGAGCGACCCACCCGAGCAACGGCCAGCCTATCGCCGCCCGGTCACCGTCGAAATCCCCGTCACCTGGACGCCCGAGCAGGCCCTCGCCGTGTACGAATTGCTCGACGAGCTACGCGAGAGAATCTGGGAAATCTACGACCTCCAACTGCAGGATCTGCTCCGGGAGCAACGGCACGCTCCCGACCTGGACGACAGCGACGACCCATTGCCACCCACTCAGTCAGAACCAAACTTCTGACCGTCCGCCTCCGGTGGCCGAGGCCGCTGCTGGCAACGGGTCGCCAACAAACAATCCTGTTGTTCGATCAAGACGGCCATCCCGTCGTCCCGACCTGCGTCCCTCCGCTCGCCGCGCACAGCGGAGGTCAAGCATGCCCGCAGGGCACCGCCGAAGGCGGCGCGAAGCGTGCTGGACGGCCGCGAGCACGGCGGCATCATCACC
>DASUGG010000124.1:0-4421 GCA_036274135.1 Geminicoccaceae bacterium | reverse complement strand
CTCAGCCCTGCGTCAGCATCGGCAGGTCGAGGCGGTGCTCGCGGGCGCAGGCGATCGCCTCCGGATAGCCGGCGTCGGCGTGGCGCATCACGCCCGAGGCGGGGTCGTTGGTCAGCACCCGCTCGAGCCGTCGCGCCGTTTCCGGCGTGCCGTCGCACACGATCACCATGCCGGCGTGTTGCGAGAAGCCGATGCCGACGCCGCCGCCGTGGTGGATGCTGACCCAGGTCGCGCCGGATGCGGTGTTCAGCAGGGCGTTGAGCAGCGGCCAGTCGGCGACCGCGTCGGAGCCGTCGCGCATCGCCTCGGTCTCGCGGTTCGGGCTCGCGACCGAGCCGGAATCCAGATGATCGCGGCCGATCACGACCGGCGCCTTGAGCTCGCCGCTCGCGACCATGGCGTTGAAGGCGAGGCCGACCCTGGCGCGATCGCCGAGCCCTAGCCAGCAGATGCGGGCCGGCAGGCCCTGGAACGCGATCCGCTCCGCCGCCATGTCGAGCCAGCGATGCAGATGCGGGTCGGCGACCAGCTCCTTCACCTTGGCGTCGGTCGCCCTGATGTCGTCCGGATCGCCGGACAGCGCCGCCCAGCGGAACGGCCCCTTGCCGCGGCAGAACAGCGGCCGGATATAGGCCGGCACGAAGCCCGGAAAAGCGAAGGCGTCGTCGACGCCCATCTCCTTGGCGAACTGCCGGATGTTGTTGCCGTAGTCCAGGGTCGGCACGCCGCGGCGATGGAACGCCAGCATGGCGCGCACCTGCACTGCCATCGACTCCTTGGCGGCGCGTTCCACGGCGGCCGGATCGCGCGTCTGCATCGCCTGCCACTGGTCGAGCGACCAGCCGGCCGGCAGGTAGCCGTTCAGCGGGTCGTGCGCCGAGGTCTGGTCCGTCACCATGTCCGGCAGGACGCCACGCCGCACGAGTTCCGGATAGATCTCGGCGGCATTGCCGAGCAGCCCGACCGAGACCGGGCGCCGGTCGGCGCAGGACCGCTCGATGATCGCAAGCGCCTCGTCCAGGTCGCGCGCGGCGCGATCGAGATAACCGGTCTCGAGGCGGCGCTCGATCCGGCTCATCCGGCACTCCACCGCGAGCAGCGAGGCGCCGGCCATCGTCGCCGCGAGCGGCTGCGCCCCGCCCATGCCGCCGAGGCCGGCGGTCAGGATCCAGCGGCCGCGCAGATCGCCGCCGTAGTGCTGGCGCCCCGCCTCCACGAAAGTCTCGTAGGTCCCCTGCACGATGCCCTGGCTGCCGATGTAGATCCACGACCCGGCGGTCATCTGGCCGTACATCATCAGGCCGATGCGATCGAGCTGGTGGAACTTCTCCCAGGTCGCCCAGTGCGCCACGAGGTTGGAGTTGGCGATCAGCACGCGCGGCGCGTCGGCATGCGTCCTGAACACGCCGACCGGCTTGCCCGACTGCACGCACAGGGTCTCGTCGCCCTGCAGGCACTTGAGCGTCTCGACCAGCACGTCGTAGCAGCGCCAGTCGCGCGCCGCCCGGCCGATGCCGCCATAGACCACGAGCTCCTGCGGGTTCTCGGCGACCGCGGCATCGAGGTTGTTCATCAGCATGCGCAGCGGCGCCTCGGTCTGCCAGCTGCGGGCATGGAGCTTCGGACCGCGCGGCGCCGTGATCACGCGCTGGTTGTCGAGACGGTTCGGCTGCATGGCGCTTGCACCTCGATGGCGGAGGGCGACGCGCCGATCGTAGCACACCGCGCCCTTGCCATCGCACGCAAGCTCCGCGATCGTGGCGAGGCATGCTGGTCCCGGTCGAAAAATCCGTGATGCCCGTCATCGCCGTCCACGAGCTTCGGTCCGCGACCGAGCTCGCGCCCGCCTTCGCCATCAGGCGGCGGGTCTTCGTCGAGGAGCAGGCGGTGAGCGAAGCGCTCGAGTTCGACGGGCGCGACGACGGCGCGCGGCATCTGCTGGCATTGGTCGACGGCGAGCCCGCCGGCACGCTGCGCATCCGTCTGCTCGAGGGCGGCCGCGTCGCCAAGATCGAGCGGGTGGCGGTCCTCGCGGCGCGGCGCCGGCACCGCGTCGGCCGCGCCCTGCTCGAGGCGGCGCTGCAACTGCTGCGCGCGCAGGACGTCCGCGAGGTCAAGCTGCATGCCCAGACGGCCGTGCAGGCGTTCTATGCGGGGCTCGGTTTCGTCGCGCGCGGCAACGTGTTCGAGGAGGATGGCATTCTCCACGTCGAGATGCGACTGCCGCTAGCGGCGGGAGGGCCCGCGGCGACCGGTCTGCGATGATCGAGCTGCTGCTCGCGGCGGCCCTGCTGCTGGCGACCCACTACGGCGTCTCGGCGACGCCGCTGCGCGGCTGGCTGGTGGCGCGCCTCGGCGAGCGCGCCTCTCTGGCGCTCTACGCGCTGCTGTCGCTCGCGATCCTGATCTGGCTGATCGTCGCCTATCGGCGCGCGCCCTATGTCGAGCTGTGGCCGATGGCCGTCTGGTCGCCGTGGGTGCCGCTGATCGTCATGCCGTTCGCCCTGCTCCTGCTCGTATGCGGCATCGGCACGATGCGGCCGAGCGCGATCGGCGCGCCCGGCACGCTCGATCGGGCGGAGCCTGCGCGCGGCATGCTGCGCGTCACGCGCCACCCGTTCATGTGGGGCGTCGCCCTTTGGGCGCTGGCGCACATGGTGCCGAACGGCGATGCCGCCGCCGTGGTGCTGTTCGGGACCTTCGCCGGGCTCGCCCTGCTCGGCACGCGGCTGATCGACCGCAAGCTCGCGGCGCGGCACGGCGCGCCGTGGCGGCGCTTCGCCGCGACGACCTCCAACCTGCCGTTCGCGGCGATCTTGGCCGGCCGCCAGCATCTGGACGTCCCCGAGATCGGCTGGCTGCGCCCGTGCGTCGCGCTGGCGCTCTATGCGCTGCTGCTGGCGCTGCACCCGTGGCTGTTCGGGCTGTCGCCCTTCGGCGCTCTTTGAGGCGGCGACAGGACCTCAGTCGGCGCCGGCGGCGACCCGGCCGGCGCGGCTGTGGCGGCCGGTGCCGAACACCGTGATCAGGGTCACCAGGCTCAGGATCGCGACCAGCCAGAACACCAGGCGGGGCTCGCCGTGGTCCATCACCATGCCGAAGATCAGCGGCGTGATCAGGCCGCCGATGTTGAACCCGGTGGTGACGAAGCCGAACACCTTGCCGCTGCTGCCGGGCGGCGTGATCGCCCGCACCATCATGTCGCGCGACGGCGCCACGGCGCCGGAGAAGAAGCCGGCCAGCCCGAGCAGCACCGTGACCAGGACCAGCGAGGGAGCGAGCGCCGCGACGGCCGCCACCAGGACGGCGACCAGGACGATGCAGGCGCCAACGAGCCAGTCGTGGCGGTGCGTGCGGTCGGCCGCCCAGCCGCCGGCGAGCACGCCGAACGCGCCGACGAACAGATAGGCGCTGAGGGGCGCGTTCGCCTCGACCAGGCTCACATCGTAGAGGCTCGCCAGCGCCGATACGCCGAAGCTGGTGAGACCGCCCTGGCTCAACGCGATCATGCCGAAGAAGGCCAGCGAGGTCAGGATCGGCAGGCTGAGCAGGAGGCGGAGGTCGGCGCCGCGCCGCCGTTGCGCGGCCCGGGCGCGCCGCGCCGCGCTGTCGTCCAGCAGGACCTCGCTGTTCGCGAGCATCAGCAGCGTGACGGCGAGACCGGCGCCGCCGCAGACCACGAGCGCCCACTGCCAGCCGAGCAGCCCCGCCAGGAACACCACGGTCACCGGCGCGGCCGCGAAGCCGAAATAGCCGCCGAAGGTGTGGATCGAGAAGGCGCGGCCCATCCGGTCGACGTTCACCGAGGCGGAAAGGATGGCGTAATCGGCCGGGTGGAAGACACTGTTGCCGAGTCCGGCGACGACCATCAGCACGATCAGCGCCGGGTAGGTCGGAAACAGGCCGATCAGCCCGGTCGCCAGCGCGAACAGGGCAAGGCCGGCGATCAGGATCGCACGGGCGCCGAAGCGGTCGACCAGGAAGCCCACGGGCGCCTGGGTGAGCGCAGTGGTGCCGTTCAGCACCGCGATCGCCAGACCGAGCGCCGTGTAGCTGACGCCGTAGGCGCCGCGCAGCAGGGGGAAGAGCGGCGGCAGCACCATGATGTAGAAGTGGCTGAGGAAGTGGCCGGCCGCGATCAGGCTCATGACCTTCAGATCGTGCCGCCGCGGTACCCCGCCGGTGAGGTCGGTCATGGCGGCAACCTGCCAGATTTCGCGCCGCCGCGATACCGCGATGATGGGCCGGCGCGGCCGCGCCGGCAGCCTACGTCAGCTGGTGGCCAGCGGCCGCAGCCAGACCTCGACGAGGCCGTCCTGCAAGGCGCGGGCGCGCGCGTTCCAGGTCGAGGCGGTGCCCTCGGCGGCGCGGCGCGACCGCGAGCGGGCGTCGTAGCGCGCGCGCGCCTCGATGTCCGAGAC
>DASUGG010000123.1:0-2351 GCA_036274135.1 Geminicoccaceae bacterium | reverse complement strand
GTCTGCACGCCGACCTTCGTCACGCCGAACACCCGCGAGAACGCGAAGCTCCAGATCTGGAGCTTCCGAGACATGCCGGTGTTCTATTTCCTGAACCCGATGGACCCGCACCTGCTCGACTTCTTGATGCAGGCGTTGTGGAACGAGACCATCTACAATCCGCTTGGCCACCGCTACTACAGCTGCGTGCCCTATCTGCTCGGCGAGGGCCAGGCGATGATGTACTCGTTCGCGCCGCGATCGAAGGTGATCACCGACATTCCCGGCGTGCCGTTCGGCCACGTGCCGCCCAACTATCTGCGCGACAACATGGTCGCGACGCTCGCCCAGCAGGACGTCGAGTTCGACCTGCTGGTGCAGGTCCAGACCGACCCGCACCGCATGCCGATCGAGAACGCGTCCGTCCGCTGGCCGGAGAAGCTCTCGCCGTTCGTGCCGGCGGCCACCATTCACATCCCGCGCCAGAAGTTCGACACGCTGGCGCACGAGGAGTTCGCGAAGCGGCTGTCGATCAATCCCTGGCACTGCCTGGTCGAGCACCGGCCGCTCGGCAATCAGAGCCGCGCGCGCCAGCGCATGTACCTGCAGCTCTCGCGCCTGCGGCAGCAGATGAACCAGGTGCCGCACGTCGAGCCGACCGGCGCCGAGGTGTTCGAGTAGACGTCACCAGCCGGCGGCGAGCCAGGCTTTCAGCCGCTCCCAGAAGCTCGGCGGCTCCAGCACGGTGATGGTGCCGCGCATGAAGTCGTGCGTCGTGCAGAAATAGGGATAGACGCCCGGCAGATCGAAGCGCTGCGCGAAGACCGCGCCCTGCGCCAGCTCGCCGGAGTCCCAGGCCCGATCTTTCGCGGTGGAGGAGTGGCGGCCCGCGGCCACCCGCCACTCGACAGTGTCGCCGGCATGGATGGTGAGCGCCTGCGGCTCGACGGCGAAGTTGCCGAGCTCGACCACATAGGTGTCGGCGCGCGCACCGCACGGAAAGGCGAGCAGCGCCAGGAAGATCGCGAGGCGCCTACGGCTCGAGCGCCGCGGCGGGCATGCCGGCAGCATCGAGGCAGCACCAGTCTATCGGCTCGGCGCCGAGTACCGCGAACAGGGCGGGCATCAGCGCCGCGCGGCGCATCGGCGCCGGGGCGAGCGCATCCGAGACGCCGCTTCGCGCCTGCTCCCGCATGGCAGCGACGGCATCGAGCACCAGGGAGAAATCGTCTGCGACCGTGAGCGTGACACGATGCGGTCCCTCGCCGCTTAGCCCCTCGATCGTCAGCTGGCGGATCGCCCTGCCGTCGGGCAGTCGCGCGTGCAGGCCGGCGGTGCGCTCCTTGAGCAGCAGGCCGAGGCGCCCGTCATCGCTCGCATCGGCGGCGCCGCCCGCGATCTCGAGATTCGTCAGCATCTGACCATCGATCTGCAGATGCCTGATCGCGCCGCCCAGCACCTTCCGGCGCTGTAGCTGGACATATCCATGCAGCACAGGACCTTCCGGGCCGGGACAGTCGATGCGGATCTCCCGGCGCCCGTTCGCGAGGTCGACCGTCGTGATCGTGCAACTGGCCTCGAGGTCGACCGTGGACGCTTCTTGTCGCCACAGGAAGTCGTCGAGCCGCTGGATGTCGGCATCGGCGACGAACTGCGCGAGGCCCTCGACCAGCCGCCGGGTCTGCTCCGGCGTCGCGGGCGCCTGCCAGACCTCGTGCGGCGGGCGCGGCATGAACGGCTCGAACGCGCGCGGGATGGTGGTGAGGCGGATCGCCGTTGCCTCGCTCAGCTCACGCGGGTCGAGCGGTGCGGCGAGCGGCGCGCGATTGGGCACATCACCCTCCGGCAGCGCCAGGCCACCGGGCCAGAGCTCCGGCCAGCGCCGCTCGAGCGCCGCAGCAAACGCCGTGGCGGGACTCTCGCGGTCCGGCGCCGGGTGACGGTTGCCGGCCAGCCTGTACCGCAGCATCGCCAGCAGCGCGTCGGCCCGGCAGGCGATTTCTTCCTCCGGGACACCCGGCGTCTCGCAGCCCTCCCGCCAGATGCGTTGCAGCGCGGCGTAGCTGTTGGCGCGGTCGGTCGCGTCGTCGATGGCGTTCGGGATGTCCACGCCGCGCGCGACCGGGATGCCGTAGAACGAGTCCCGGAGGGAGGCCAGCGTCGCGGCGATCGCGGCGTTGGCGTTGGTCTCGTCCCAGAGGGGCCTGGAGAAGATCGGCGCGTGGTTGCGGTGGCAGGCGATGCAGGTCGGACGGTCGGCGTAGTAGACCTTCGCCGCGCCGCCCTCGCGATAGTCGCGCACCACCTGGTACTCGAACCGGCCGGCCGCCTCGTTGTAGCTGATCGCCTCGATCGTCGCCGCCTTCTCCTGG
>DASUGG010000122.1:0-3311 GCA_036274135.1 Geminicoccaceae bacterium | reverse complement strand
GCCGTCGAGTAGGGGATCGATTCCTTCGATCCGACCAGACCCATGATCGAGGCGGTGTTGAGGATGCGGCCGCCGCCGGCGCGCTCGAGCGCCGGCACCGCCGCCATCGCGCACAGCAGCGCGCCGTCGAGATTGACCCGCAGGACCTCCTGGAACCGCGCGTAGGTGAGCTCGTCCCAGGTGGTCATGTCCAGGATCGCGGCATTGTTGACCAGGATGTCGAGGCGCCCGAAGCGGCCCTCGACCTCGCCGACCGTGGCCGCGACCTGCTCGTCCCTGGTGATGTCGAGGCTGCGCCCCAGCACGTCGCTCTCGGGGCCGATCGCCGTCGCCGCGGCGATCGCCTCGCGGCCGTCGATGTCGCCGATCACCACCTTGGCGCCCTCGGCGACGAACCGCCTGGCGATCGCGAGGCCGATGCCACGCGCGCCGCCCGTCACCAGGGCCACCTTGCCGCCGAGCCGTCCGTCCTTCGCCATGCTCCCCTCGCTGCGGCCCGGGCCGAACCCTGCCGCCTCGCCACCTCCAGCGTCCCGCAGGTCGTCCGGGGCGCGCCATCAGCCCCTCATTGCGATTCTTCCTTGAGATAGGCGATCAGATTCTCGATGTCCTTCTCCTTCTTCAGGCCGGGAAAGGCCATGCGGTTGCCCGGAACGTAGGCCTTCGGATCGGCGATGTATTCCGCGATCGTCTCCTCGCTCCAGACGATTCCCGAATTCTTCATCGCGTCCGAGTATTTGAAGCCCTCGGCGGTGCCGGCCGGCCGGCCGATGACCCCATGCAGATACGGCCCGACCCGGTTCTTGTCCTCGTCGACCACGTGGCAGGCCTTGCACCTGTTGAACACCTTCGCGCCGGCTTCGGGGTCGCCCTCGTCGGCGTACGCGGAGCTGCCGGCAAGCGCCAGCAAGGTCGCGCCCAGCACGACCTGCAGTCGTCGAGTCATCTGCATGCTTCCCTCGTTGCTCGTCCTCGGAACGGCAAATGCGTGCCTCACACCGTCCCTCTTAGACCCTGCAATCAAACAGAAGTTCCCGCGGCGGTCCAGGCCCCGGCTCCCGCGGCCGTCAGATCGGCGGCGCGAGCGGCCGCTCCGGCTCGCACCGCTTGCGGCGCCGCCGGCGCTGCGCCTATAACCGCGCGATGATCCTGGACCTGGCGCACCGGGCCTGAGCGCAAGCCATGCCGACCTTCGCGCTGGCCTTTCCTCCGATCGATCCGGTCCTGATCCACATCGGGCCCTTCGCGATCCGCTGGTATGCGCTCGCCTACATCGTCGGCCTGGTGGTCGGCTGGCGCTACGTCCGCCGGCTGGTGCAGCGTCCCGGCTGGCGGCTGACGCCCGTCGACGTCGACGATCTGCTGCTCTACGTCACGCTCGGCGTCGTGCTGGGCGGCCGCATCGGCTACGTGCTGTTCTACCGCCCTGAGCACTATCTCAGCCACCCGCTCGAGGCGTTGCAGGTGTGGCAGGGCGGCATGTCGTTCCACGGCGGCGTGCTGGGCGTGATCCTCGCGATGTGGCTGTTCGCCCGCCTGCGCAAGCGCTCGTTCCTCGAGATCGGCGACGCCGTGGTGTGCGCGATCCCGATCGGCCTGTTCCTCGGGCGGATCGCCAACTTCGTCAACGGCGAGCTGTTCGGCCGGCCGAGCGACGTGCCCTGGGCCGTCGTGTTCCCGCATGGCGGGCCGCAGCCGCGCCATCCGAGCCAGCTCTACGAGGCCGCGCTCGAGGGCATCGTGCTGTTCGCGGTCCTGGCCGTCTTTGCCTGGCGGCGACGTGATCCGAACGCCGCCGGCCGGCTCAGCGGCATCTTCCTGGTGGGCTATGCGCTCGCGCGCTCGTTCGCCGAGCTGTTCCGCGAGCCCGACGCCCACATCGGCTTCCTCTGGGGCGAATTCACGATGGGCCAGCTGCTGTCGCTGCCGATGCTCCTCGTGGGCCTCGCCCTGGTGGCGTGGAGCTTCGTGCGGCAGGCGCGCGCCGGCCTTGAGCGCTCTTGAAGCGGCGATGATCGAGGAGATCCGCCGCGCCGGCCCGATCTCGACGGCGCGCTTCATGGCGCTCGCCCTGAGCCATCCGACGCTCGGCTACTATGCCCGGCACGACCCGCTCGGGGCGTCCGGCGACTTCGTCACGGCGCCCGAGATCAGCCAGGCGTTCGGCGAGCTGCTCGGGCTCTGGCTGGCGCAGGCCTGGACGGACCTCGGCCGCCCCGAGCCGTGCCTGCTGGTGGAACTCGGTCCCGGTCGCGGCACCCTGATGGCGGATCTGCTGCGGGCCGCGGCGCAGGTGCCCGGCTTTCGCGTGAGCCTGCGCCTGCATCTGGTCGAGACCAGCGCGCGGCTGCGCAGCCTGCAGCGCGCCCGCCTGGCCGGCGAGAGCGTGCGCTGGCACGCCGCCCTCGACGAGGTGCCGGCGGGGCCGATGCTGCTGGTCGCCAACGAGTTCCTCGACGCGCTGCCGGTCCACCAGCTCGTCGCGACCGAGCGGGGCTGGCGCGAGCGCATGGTGGGTCTGGCCGGCAGCGAGCTGGCGTTCACGCTGTCCGACCGGCCGCCGGAGCTCGCCCGCAGGCTTCCCGCGAGCGAGCGGGCGCTCGGCGCGATCGCCGAGGTTGGCCCGCTGCGCAGCGGGATCGCCGCCGCGATCGGGAGGCGGCTGGCGGCGGACGGCGGCGTGGCGCTGCTGATCGACTACGGCGCCTGGACGGAGCTGACCGGCGACACGCTGCAGGCGGTGCGCGACCATGCGCCCTGGCCGGTGCTGCGCGCGCCGGGCGAGGCGGACCTGTCGAGCCATGTCGATTTCCGGGCGCTGGCCGAGGCCGCCGCCGACGCCGGCGCCGCGGCCTACGGTCCCGTGCCGCAGGGGCCGTTCCTGCGCGCCATGGGCATCGATCTGCGCGTCGCCAGGCTGCTGCGCGACGCGACGCCGGCACAGCGCCGGGAGCTGCGCGCCGCACTCTTCCGCCTGACCGATGCCGGCGCCATGGGCGAGCTGTTCAAGGTGCTGGCGCTGGCGCGGCCGGACGCGCCGCCGCCGCCCGGCTTCAGCGCCCCGACCTTGACGCCGGGCGCGCGGTGATCTCGGCAAGCGCATGATCGAAGCCTACAGTCTTGCCGCCCTCGCGACCGTGCGGCACGGCTTCTTCACGCGCGAGGGCGGGGTCAGCGACGGCGAGTTCGCCTCGCTGAACTGCGGCTTCTCAAGCGGCGACGACCGGGCGCGGGTGGCGGAGAACCGCACGCGGGCGCTGCGACGGCTCGACCTGTCGGCCGACCGCCTCTGCACGGTGCGCCAGGTGCAC
>DASUGG010000121.1:0-8303 GCA_036274135.1 Geminicoccaceae bacterium | reverse complement strand
AAAATCCTCGACCTTGATCACCACGTCGCGGACGTAGCGGCGGAACATCTCGGGCAGCTCCTCCAGCACCTGCCGGCCGATCTGCTCGATGTCGTCGGCGCTCGGCGGATGGTGGTAGAGGCGCTCGGGGGCGGCTTTCCTGCTCACGGCTTCCTGGTCGCGCTTCGCGGTTCGCAGGAGAACATGACCGACCAGGCGGCCGGGTTCAATGGCGCGTCGCCGGCGCCGCTCGTCTAGCCTGCGGCCTCCGGCTTGATCGGCCGGCGCATCAGGCGGTCGAGCGCCTGTTCGACGTCGATGCGGCCCTCGAGGATCGCGTCGACCGCCGCCGAGATCGGCATTTCCAGGGCATGCGCGGCGGCAAGGCGCGCGACCGCGCCGGCGCTGAACACGCCCTCCACCAGGGCGCCGGGATGGCGGCGCAGCGCCTGCGGGTCGGCGCCCCGGCCGATCGCATGGCCGAAGGCCATGTTGCGCGAGGTCAGGCTGCTCGCGCTCAGCACCAGATCGCCGAGGCCGGAGAGCCCCATCAACGTCTCGCGGCGGCCGCCGAGCGCTTCGCCGAGCCGCGCCAGCTCGGCGAGGCCGCGGGTGATGATCGCGGCGCGGGCGTTCTCGCCCAGGCCCCTGCCGGCGACGATGCCCGCGGCGATCGCGAGCACGTTCTTGAGCGCGCCGCCGACCTCGACGCCGATCACGTCCTCGGTCCAGTACGCGCGGAAGTTGGCGCTGCTGAGCGCCTCGGCGAGGTCGCGACCCAAGGTCGCATCGGCGCAGCCGAGCGTCGCGGCGGCCGGCAGGCCGCGCGCCACCTCGCCGGCGAAGTTCGGGCCGGACAGCACGGCGCAGGGGCTCTGCGGCCGCTCCTGCGCGACCACCTCGCTGAGCCGGGCGCCGGTCGCGGTCTCGAAGCCCTTGGCGCAGATCACCAGCACGCCGGACGCGGACAGCCGCCGGCACACCTCGCGCACGGTCTGCGCCGGCACCGCCAGCAGCACCGCGTCGGCGGCCGCGACCTCGGCGAGGTCTTTGCTCGCCCGGATCGCGGGATCGAGCGCGACGTCCGGCAGGTAGCGCGGGTTGGCGCGGCCCCGCCCGATCGCCGCCGCGACCGCCGGGTCGCGCGCCCAGAGGACCACCTTGCGCCCGGCGCGCGCGGCGGTCTGCGCCAGCGCCGTGCCCCAGGCGCCCGCGCCGACGATGCCGATGGTCTCGATGGCCATGCGGCGAAGCTTCCCCCGCGCGGCGCCCCCGTCAAGTGCGCGTCGCGCGTTCACACCTCGGTCCGGGATAAAGCGCGTTGATGTAGCTCCGATCTCTCGGCCCTGCGTCGGGCAGGATGATTGCGCAGCGAGCACATCTATATGAGTATCGGCATCGCTTCCGTGCTTCGGACCAGACGGTAGGCAGCCGCCCAAGGGCAACCAACCCGTTGATCAAGCTCGTCGACCAGTACCTGCTGCGCAAGATCATCGCGACCTCGCTGGTGATGACCGGCGTCGGCCTGGCGGTGCTGCTGCTCGAGCGGCTGCTGCGCCTGTTCGGCCTGGTCGCCAACCCGAACAAGGCGTTCAGCTTCGTCGGCCAGATGCTGGTGCTGCTGACGCCGCACTATCTCAGCGTCGCGCTGCCCGCGGCGTTCTTCTTCGGCGTCCTCCTGACATTCCTGCGCCTGCGCCAGGACAACGAGCTCGTGGTGCTCTCGAGCGTCGGCCAGGGGCTGCACCGGCTGATCGCGCCGGCCATGGGGCTCGCCGTGGTCATGACCGCGATCGCGGTGCTGATCCTCGGCTTCCTCAGCCCGCACGCCCGCTATGCCTATCGCGTGCTCAAGAACTCGGTGGCGGAGGCCTCGCTCAACGCGGCGGTGCGCGAGGGCACCTTCATCCAGGCGGACGGCCTGACCTTCTTCGCCGAGGGCTCGGTCGCCGGCGACAACGGCCTGCAGCTCTCCAAGGTGTTCGTCTACGAGGAAGCGAGCGACGGCGCCTCGATCGTCACCACCGGGACGCAGGGCGTGCTCGGCCAGACCGGCGAGGATCGCGGCACGATCCTGAAGCTCAAGGACGGCGTGCGCGCCGAGCTGCCGCCGGACAACGCCGACGCCCGGACGCTGACCTTCAGCGACCTCAGCTGGCCGGTCGCGACGGGCGAGGTCGCCGCCTTCCGGCCGCGCGGCGGCGACCAGCGCGAGCTGACGCTGCCCGAGCTGTGGCGCGCCCAGCCCTCGGCCGACGGCCAGCCGAGCGCCGAGGAGATCGCCGCCGAGCTCAACTCCCGGCTCGTGATCATCGCCACCGTGCCGTTGCTGCCGCTGCTCGCCGCCTCGCTCGCCATTGTCGGCCGGCCGCGCAGCGAGCGCCGCTCGGCGCTGTTCATCGGCCTCGCGATCCTGATCGTCTATTACGAGACCCTCAGCTTCGGCGAATCGCTGGTCAAGAACGGCATGCTGTCGCCCGCGGTCGCCTTGTGGGTTCCCTTCGCGGTGCTCGCCGTCGGCACGGCCGTTCTCTACGCGCGCGCCTGGCTGGGGCACTGGCCGCGGCTCCGCCGCCGGCCGGCTCGCTGGGTGGCGGCGCCGGTCCAGGCCGGCTGAGCCGGGCGCCGGCACGATGATCTGGACGGTCAGCCGCTACCTGTCGCGGCTCTTCCTGATGCGCTTCGCGTTCCTGATGCTGGGCCTCGCGCTGCTCGTGGTGTTTCTCGATTTCCTGGCCGACGGCGACCAGGTGCTCGAGGCCGGCGGCGGCGCCGTGCTGCCGATCCTGCGCTACACGGTGCTGCGCCTGCCCGAGATCGTCTCCGAACTGATCCCGATCACGGCCATGCTGGCGGGCTTCCTGACCTTCGCGGGGCTGGCGCGCTTTCGCGAGCTGACCGCGCTGCAGGGGGTCGGCCTCTCGAAGTTCGCGCTCGCGGCGGCGATCGCGCCGGCCGCCGTCCTGATCGGCGCGATGCAGTTCGTGATCGAGGACCAGGCTCTGCCGGCGGCGGTCGGCGAGCTCAGGGCATGGGGCGTGGCCGACTACGCCGCGGCCGACGGCCAGACGACCTGGATCCGACAGGGCACCGACATCGTGCGCATCGGGCGGTTCGATCGGGCGGCCGACCGGCTCGAGAACCTCACCATCTTCCGGCGCGACGGCGCCGGCAACCTGCTCGAGCGGATCGAGGCGAAGACCGCGGTCTACCGCGATGGCAGATGGAGCCTGCAGAGCGTGCGGCGTTCGGCGCCCGGCGAGCCGGCCGAGATCGAGGCGGAGCCGCTCGGCTGGCCGCAGGGCATGAGCCTGGACCTGCTGCTGTCGGCCGCGGCGCATCCGAAGGAGACCCCCTTCCTGCGGCTGCTCGAGATCAGCAGCCGCAGCGATCTCGGCACCCAGCCGAGCTATCGCTACCGGCTCTGGCTGCACAAGCGGCTGGCCGGCCCGGTGACGACCATGATCCTGATCATGCTGACGGTGGCGCTGGCGCAGCCATTCGAGACCCGCACCGGGCGCGGCATCCTGCTGGCGATCTGGCTGGGGGCGGGCTTCGTCGCCTGGACCTTCGACGGCCTCGTCCTGACCTTCGGCGAGATCGGCCTGCTGCCGCCGGTGCTGGCCGCGTGGACGCCGCCGCTGGTGTTTGCCGCGGTGGCGGCCTGGCTGATGCTGCACGACGAGCGGCGCAAGGTCCGCCACGCGCCCCGCGTTCCGGCGTTCGGCTGAGCGAAGGCATGGCCGTGCTCCAGGGAACCCTGCGGCGCGCATGATGGCGGCCACGACGGCGATCGCTTCGCCGCACGCGCGGCCGGATGCGCGCCCCCCGCATGTGGCCTTTCTCGTGGGCAACCTGCACAGCGGCGGCGTGCAGCGCATGACCCTGCTGCTGGCGGAGGGCCTGGCGGCCAGGGGGGCGAGGGTCGATCTCGTGGTGTGCGAGATGCGCGGCGAGCTGCGCGATCAGGTCCCGGCGGCGCTGCGGGTCGTGGCGCTCGAGCGGAGCAACCCGCTGGCCGCCCGGCTCGCCGTGCTGCGCGCCGACCCGGGAGGTGCCGCGGCCTTCCTGCGGCCCTTGACGACGGTCAAGTACGCGTCGCCGACGCTCGCCGCCCTGCCGGCGCTGGCCCGCTATCTGCGGCGGGCTCGCCCGGACAGCCTGTTCAGCGCCACCACCTATCTGAACATCGAGGCGGTGCTGGCGCGGCGGCTGGCGGCCGTGCCGACGAGGCTCGTGATCAGCGACCGCAGCCACTTCTCCAGCGGCAAGCCGCGCAAGGCCTGGCGGCAGCGCCATCTCGTCGCCGCCATGCGCCGCGCCTATCTGCAGGCCGACGCCATCACCGCGGTCTCCGACGGCGTCGCCGAGGACATCGCCGGCTCGCTCGGCATCGCCCGCAAGGCCATCACCACGCTTTACAACCCGACCGTCACGCCGGATCTCGCCGCGCGGGCGAGCGAGCCGATCGACCATCCGTGGTTCGCCGAGGGCGCGCCGCCGGTCCTGCTGGCGGTCGGCCGGACGACCTTCCAGAAGGACTTCGCGACGCTGCTGCGCGCCTTCGCGCGGGTGCGGCGGCAGCGGGCCGTGCGGCTCGCGATCGTCGGCGAGGCGAACGAGAAGCAGACCGCCCGGCTGCGGGGCCTCGCGGGCGAGCTCGGCGTGCAGGACGATTTCGCCCTGCTCGGCTACCGGCGCAACCCGCTGCCCTACATGGCGCGCGCCACGGTGCTGGTGCTGAGCTCGCGCTACGAGGGCTTCCCCAACGTCCTGCTCGAGGCGATGGCCTGCGGCACGCCGGTCGTCAGCACCGACTGCCCGAGCGGCCCGTCCGAGATCCTCGACGGCGGCGCCTACGGCGCGCTGGTGCCGGTGGGCGACGACGCCGCCCTGGCCGCGGCGATCGCCGCGACGCTGGCGAAACCGCCGGACCCGGCGCGGCTGCGGGCGCGCGCCGCGAGGTTCGACTACCGCACCGCGATCGACCGCTATGCCGCGGTGCTGCTCGGCGAGACCGCCGCAACGGCCGGCGCGCCATGAACGGTTGCGCCGTTTCGCCGCTGCCGCTGCTTTGCGGTTGCCTCGATCGCCGACACTGTGCAAGATCGCGCGCCGTCGCGCTGCCTGCGATCGCCTCGGGTTCAGAGCATCTGCCATGCACCAAGTCGTCAAGCGTGTGAACCGCTCGCTGATTTCGGTGGCTTCTCTGTTCCTGCCACAAGAGAAGAGCCGGGAACTCGAGCGCCTGCGCCGCGGCAAGGAGGAATACCGCCGGCTTCAGCTCGCCGACTACGTTTTCGTGTCGTTCGGCAAGAGCGGTCGCACCTGGCTGCGCGTGATGCTTTCACGCTACTATCAGCTGGCACACGGCGCCCCGGAACGCTCGATCCTGCGCTTCGATAATTATTATAATATCAATCCAGCAGTGCCGCGAATCTTCTTTACACATGGCAATTACGTGCGCGATTATACGGGTCATCATGACACGAAGCAGGATTTCTACGACAAGAGCGTGATTCTGCTGGTGCGACGGCCGCAGGACGTGGCGGTATCGCAGTACTTCCAGTGGAAGTACCGGATGCCGGCGCGCAAGAAGGGGCTGAACCAGTATCCGGCGCACGGCGCGGACGTGTCGCTTTACGAGTTCGTCCTACACCCGCGCGTCGGGCTGCCGGGAATCGTCGCGTTCATGAACGGCTGGGCGGACGAGCTTCCGAAGCTGCGCGATCACCTCGTGCTGCGCTACGAGGACATGCACGCCGACCCCGCCCTGAACCTGCGCCGGCTGGTCGACTTTCTCGGCATGCGGCCCGAGGACGCCTGGGTCGACGAGGCCGTGCGCTTCGCGTCGGCGGACAATCTGCGCGAGCTCGAGCGCCGCCGGTTCTTCCGCGGCAGCGGCATCCGCATGCGGGCGAGGGACCGGCGCAATCCCGACTCGTACAAGGTGCGGCGCGCCAAGGTCGGAGGCTATCGCGACTATTTCGACGACGAGCAGCTGTCGCACATCGATGCCCTGGTCCGATCGAGCCTTTCACCCATATTCGGCTATGACGAAGCGGACGCGGCGCTCGCCGCAGGCCTCGGATCTGGGCAGCCCGCCCAACAACCATCGGGGTGACGCCGTGAACAAGCGCGTGTTCATTCACACCAACCACCGGCAGTGGATCGGGGCCCTGGTCTCGGCCTACTCGATGCGGCGCAACTCCGCCCATGCGGACGAGTTCGAGATCGACTTCATCCACACCAAGGACCACCCCTTCCTCTGGGCGAAGGAAGGCCAGGAGTTCCTGCGCGGCGGGGTGTCGCGCGTCTGGCGCATGGAGGACCTGCAGTCGTTCACGCCGCTGCGCTTCATGCCGCCGCAGTTGATGGGCTACGAGGGGCGCGCGATCGTCGTCGATCCGGACGTGTTCGCGGTCGGCGACGTCTGGGAGCTGCTGACCCGCGACATGGAGGGCAAGGGCGTCATGGGCCGGCGCCGCTCGGCGCGCGGGGACAGGCAGCTCGACGTCGCGACCAGCGTGATGCTGATGGACTGCGCCAGGCTCGAGCACTGGGACTGCGCGGCCGACTTTGACGCGCTGTTCCGCTTCGAGCGCGACTACAAGGTCTGGATGTCGCTGCAGTACGAATCGCCCGACAACATCGGCTTCTTCGGCCCCGAGTGGAACGACTTCGACCATCTGAGCGAGCGGACCAAGCTTTTGCACAACACCAAACGCAAGACGCAGCCCTGGAAGACCGGCCTGCCGGTCGACTACACGCCGGCCGACAAGTTCAAGGAATACCCGCCGCTGGCCTACGCGATGAAGCTGCGCGCCAGGATCTTCGGCGAATACGGCCTGCTCGGACGCTACGCCGCACACCCCGATTCGAGCCAGGAGCGCCTCTTCTTCGGGCTGCTGCGCGAATGTCTCGACCAGGGGATCATCGAGGAGGGGCTGCTACGCGAGGAGATGAAGCGCAACCATGTGCGCCACGACGCCCTCAAGGTGATCGAGCGCACGCCACCATTGGCGGGCCCGCAACATGCCGCGGTATCTTGACATCGACCGGCTGGATGCCATCGACACCCACGCGTTCCGCAGCACGTCGCCCTATCCCTGGGCCAATCCGGAAGGGCTTCTGACGGCAGAAGGGTATCGGGCGCTGCTCACGAACATGCCCGACATCTCCATGTTCGAGCGCAAGTTCGGCAAGCAGCGCCGGGGCGATCAGGCGCCGCACGATCGCTACTCCCTGGAGTACACCGAGGGGATGGCGGTGCCGGAGCCCTGGCAGGACTTCATCGACGAACTGCGCGGCGACCTTTACCGTCGCACCATCGCGCGCCTGTTCGACGCGAAGGAGCCCGAGTTCCGCTTTCACTGGCACTACACGCCGCCCGGCTGCTCGGTGTCGCCGCACTGCGATTCCAGGCGCGAGCACGGCTCACACATCTGGTACTTCAACCCCGAGGACGAGTGGGACCCGAGCTGGGGCGGCGACACCCTGGTGCTCGACGACGGCGGCCGCTTCTCGCCGCATTCGGCGCCGGCCTTCGAGGACTTCGAGCGGATCATCCCCTGCCGCTCGGAGGGCAACCGCAGCGCGATCCTCGAGCGCAGCGAGCGCGGCTGGCACGGCGTGAAAGAGATTACCTGCCCCGAGGGCCACATGCGCAAGGTGTTCATCGTCGTGGTCAATCCCAGCTCGCTGTACTGGCGGGTCCGCGACCGACTCATGGGTAAGGAGGTCCAGCGGCTCTGAGCAGCCGCCGCCTCGCCGAGGAAGCATGCAATGAAGCCAACCGTGTTCATCCACACCAACCACCGCCAGTATCTGGGCGCGCTGGTCTCGGCCCATTCCCTGCGCCGCAACTCCTGCCACGCCGACCGGTTCGACGTCCGGATCATCCAGCACAGGGACTACCCGTTCTTCGCCCGCCACGAGGGCGAGACGTTCCTGCGCGACGGCAAGACGCGCGAGTGGCACAACGAGGACCTGCAGTCGTTCACGCCGCTGCGCTTCATGCCGCCCGAGCTGATGGGCTATCAGGGGCGGGCGCTGGTGATCGACCCGGACATCTTCGCGGTCGCCGACGTGTGGGAGCTGCTGGCGCGCGACATGGCCGGCAAGGCGATCATGTGCCGCACCCGGCCGAGCGCCGTGAAGCGCTTCGTCGGCGGCCGCTGGGCCAGCAGCGTCATGCTGCTCGATTGCGCGAAGCTCACGCACTGGCGCACGGAGGAGCAGTTCGACGCGCTGTTCACGCAAGAGCGCGACTACCGCAAATGGGTCAACCTCGAATGCGAGGCAGAGGAGACCATCGGCCTGCT
>DASUGG010000120.1:0-16136 GCA_036274135.1 Geminicoccaceae bacterium | reverse complement strand
AGTAGGCCGAGCGGAAGCGCGTGCCGCGCTCCGCCAGCGCATCCAGATGCGGCGTCTTGACCAGCTGGTTGCCGTAGCAGCCGGTGATGTCGCGATTGTGCTCGTCGGACAGGATGAACAGCAGATTCTGCGCCCGCAACGGCCTTCCCCCCGGGATGTAAAATGACGGCTCGGATGGTTGCCGGGCGAGCATATGCACGCCGCCGGATCGCGTCTATGGTCCGCGGCAAAGACGGAGGCGTCGCGATGCAGAAAATCGTCGGCTTCATCGGCCTCGGCGCCATGGGCCTGCCGATCGCGGGCCGGCTCGCGCGCGCCGGCTTTTCCCTCGTGGCGTTCGACCCCGATCCGCGCGCGCTCGAGGCCGTGCTGGCGGCGGGCGAGGTCGAGCGCGCGGCGAGCCCGGGCGCGGTGGCAAAGGCGAGCGAGATCCTGATCACCTGCCTGCCGCATCCGCGGATCGTCGAAGCGGTCTATGGCGAGGTCGCCAAGCCGGGCCTGCTCGCCTGCGACTGCTCGACGGTCGGCCCGACCCTGGCGATCCGGCTGCACGCGGAACTCGCAGCGGGCGGCATGCGCTACCTGGAATGCCCGATGCTGGGCGCGCCCGCCCAGGCCGCGCGCGGCGAGCTGTTCCTGATCCTCTCGGGCGACGAGGCGGCCGCAGCGGAGCTCGCGCCGATCTTCGAGGTGATCAGCCGCGGCCAGCGCTTCGTAGGCGGCCCCGGCCAGGCGAGCCGGATCAAGGTCGTGCAGAACGGCCTCGGCCTGATTCAGGCGGTCGCGATCGGCGAGGCGCTGTCAATCCTGGCCAAGGCGGGCGCCGACCTGAAAGCCTTCTGCGAGGTGGTGGCCGAGGGCGGCGGCATGGCGGCTTCGCCGCTGTTTCGCGCCAAGGCCAGGGCGATGCTGGAGGCAGAGCCGCCGGTGCTCGCCAAGCTGCGGATCGGCGCCAAGGACATCGCGCTCGCCTGCGCGCTGGCGGAGGAGCAGGGCGTGCCGGCGCCTCTGCTGCGGGAGACCGCCCGTATCCTCGAGGACGCGATGCGGATGGACCTCGGCGAGAGCGATCTCGCCGCGCTCGGCCGCGCCGTCGAGCGGCGCGCCGGCGTCTCCTTTACGGGGAGCTGAGCATGCACGAGCGCGAGGTCGCGCTTGCGACGCCAGACGGCCGCATGCCGGCCTTCATCACTCACCCCGAGGAGGGCGGGCCGCATCCGACCGTGATCTTCTTCATGGATGCGCTCGGCATCCGCGAGGAGTTGCGCGACATGGCGCGCCGGATCGGCACGGTCGGCTACTACGTGATGCTCGCCAACCTGTTCTACCGCGATGGCGGCCCGTCGTTCGATCCGGCGCTGCTGCCGACCAGGGGCCCCGATCCGGAGATGATGCGGATCAACATGGCCACCACGCACGCCATGGTGCTCTCCGACACCGGGGCGATGCTGCGCTTCGCGGCGGACGACCCGGCCGCGCGCGACCCGGTCGGCACGATCGGCTACTGCATGGGCGGACGGCATGCCTACGCCGCCGCCGGCCGCTTCCCCGAGCGGGTCGCCGCCATGGCCTCGCTGCACGCCGGCTTCCTGGTGACCAACCGGCCCGATTCCGCCCATCTCCTGACCCGGCACATCGAGGGCGAGTGCTATTTCGGCTTCGCCGACGGCGATCCGCTCTCGCCGCCCGAGCACCAGCGCATCATCACCGAGGAGTGCGCGAGATGGGGCGTCGCGCACCGCCTCGAGATCTATCCCGGCGCCAGTCACGGCTTCACGTTCCCCGAGCGCCACTGCTACCACAAACCCTCGGCCGAGCGCGCCTGGGAGCGGGTCTTCGCGCTGTTCGAGCGCCGGCTGCGCCGGGCTTGAGGGACCGTCAGTGCCAAGTAGCCATGCGCACCGCGCACATCATCGAGATAATGGAAAAAAATCCTGCAATGTGGCATGATGGGGCGCATTGAAGATGCACGCCGGTGACCTGGGCCGCACGAGTCGCGCAAAAAACCGAACAAACCCGAAGGGCCGCAGAAATCCTCGATTTTTCCGGAGCGAGATCAGAAACGAACCCGGGGGCGCCCTTCGCTACTGCTTGACCGAGCCCGCGGCGAGGCCCGAGGCGAGGCGGGTCTGCAGCGGCAGGAAGAGGAGCAGGGTCGGCAGCGTCGTCAGCGCGCTCGCGGCCATCACCTGGCCCCACTGCGTGGTGTGCTCGCCGAAGAAGGCATACAGCTCCAGCGGCATGGTCTTCATCGGCGTCTTGGTGAGGAACGCCAGGGCGAACAGGTATTCCGACCACATCAGAAGGAAGGAGTACGTGGCCGTGGCGACGATGCCCGGCAGGATGACCGGAAAGACGATGCGCCAGATCACCTGGAACGGCGGACAGCCGTCGATGATCGCCGCCTCGTCAAGCTCGCGCGGCACCGACTCGAGATAGCCGGTCAGCAGGTACACCGAGAACGGGATGGTCACCGCGACGTAGCAGAAGATCATGCCGCTGTAGCTGTTCAAGAGGCCCAGTCGCGCGAACAGGATAAACATCGGCGTGACCAGGATGATCCACGGGAAGGTCTGGCCCAGCATCACCGAGCCGAAGACCACGCCCTTGCCGCGGAAGCGTCTGCGCGAGAACACGTAGGCCGCGATGACCGAGACGAACGTCGAGATCACGACCGCGATGACGCAGATGAACAGGCTGTTGAAGATGAAGACGCCGAAGCCCGATTGCATGAGCCTGACGTAGTTGTCGAGGGTGTAGTCGGCGAACTCGCCGCTGAACAACGTCTCCTGGGTCTTGAACGAGGCGATGAACACCCAGAGCGTGGGGTAGACCAGGAAGATCAGCGCGACGAGGGCCGCCGCCAGGATCGCCAGCTCGGTCAGCAGGCTGCCGCGCCGTATGCGGCGGCGCGGCAGCGGCAGGACCTGTTCCCTTACGTCTTGCAATCCCATCGCCGTCCCCGGTCAGAACGCCCCGCGCAGTCGCCGTCCGGCGAGCAGACGCAGGTAGATGATGCCGAAGAAGGTCATGATCGCGGCCATCACGATGCCGAGCGCCGAGCTGTAGCCCATGCGGCCGTCGACGAAGGCCTTGAGGTACACTTCCGTGGCCATGACGTTGGTGTAGGTGCCGGGCCCGGCGCCCGTGGTCAGCCAGACATAGACGAAGTTGTTGAACGTCCAGAAGGTCGACATCAGGATCATGATGGTGATCGCCGGCATCATGTGCGGGATGATCACGTAGCGCGCCGCCTGGAGCTTGGTGGCGCCGTCGACCGCGGCCGCCTCCAGGAGCTCCGACGGCAGCGATTTCATGCTGGCGAGGAAGGTCAGGGTCACCAGCGGCAGGGTGTTCCAGGTGATGATCGTGATCAGCGCCGGCCACACGAAGTGGATGTTGGCGAGGAACGCGACCGGCTCGGTGATGAGCCCCGTCGCCAGAAGCGTCTCGTTCACCGCGCCGACCTGGGGATCCAGCATCCAGCGCCACACGACGACCGCGACGATCGGCGGCGTCGCCCAGGGCACCATCAGCAGCAGCTGGAACAAGCCGGTGAGCCGGTACTTCTTCAGCGTGTCGGAGTTGATCAGGAAGGCCAGCAGCAGCCCGAGCACGATCCGCACGCTGACCCCAATTAGGGTCAGCCAGACCACCGTGTTGTACAGCACGCGGCCGAACTCGCGGCTCGTGAACAGCTCCACGTAGTTGTCGATGCCGACCCACTGGCCTCCCTGCTTCAGGCCGAACAGGTTCAGGTCGGTAAAGCTGTTCTGCAGGTTAAAGACGGTCGGGTACAGGTAGAACATCACCAGGAAGAAAAGCGCCGGCGCCAGCATCAAGACCACGAAAGCCCTGTCGCCCTTCACCTTGGCTGCCTCCCGGGTTCTGCCTTCAGGGTGCGCACGGGCGCCGCGGGCGACGATGACGCCCCGACGCGGCGCCGGCCGCCCGCAGAGCGCGCGGCTACTGCTCGGCCAGCTTCGCGCTGATGTTGTCGTAAATCTCCTGCGAGGCCTCCAGCGGGGTCTTCTCGCCGATGAAGACGGCGCCCGCGCCGCGCCCGACCCAGTTCCACATGGTGGGGATGTCGACCGGACCGGTGGAGTAGGCGCCCCAGCTCCGCGCCTTGAGCAGCTGCTCCGAATAGCCGGCATGCGACGGCCCGCGCTCGATCCGGCCGATCAGCGACGTCTGCGCCGGCCACTGCGGATAGTAGTCGGCGAAGATCGGCCAGCTGATCAGGTACTGCACGAGCCTGTAGGCTTCTTCCGGGTGCTCGGTATTGGCGTTGATGCCGAGCATCCGCCCGCCCACGAAGGTGATGGACTGCTTGGGGTGGATCGTGGAGGCGAAGGGGTTGGGCTGGTCGGGGTAGCGCGCCGACCAAGCCGCCTCGATCTGATTGAGCACGAATTCCGGCGTGCTGATGATCGCGATGTCGCCGCGCACCATGCCCTCGATCAGCTCCTGCGCCCCCCAGTTGGTGACCGCCAGCATGGCCTTCGGGTTCAGGTCCTGATCAAAGTAGGATTTGTAGTAGCTGAAGCCTTCGGCCATCTGCTCCGGCGTGATGCCCATCACGTACTTACCGTCCGGGGCGCGATCGACCAGGCTCCAACCGTGCGACCACCAGTAGAAGTTGAGAAAGAACCAGATCGAGTTGGTGGCCGCGCTGCCGGCGGGGAAGGCCCATCCGGTTGCGCCGGTGCGCTCCTTGATCTGGGCGCTGGCGTCGCGCAGCTCCTCCCAGGTCGTCGGGAACTGGCTGATGCCCGCCTGCTCCAGGATATCCTTGCGGTAGACCATGGCGAAGGTGTCGACCGTCCAGGGCACGGCATGGATGGTGCCGTCGTCCTGGCTGGCGAGGTCGGCCGAGATGAAGTCGTCCCAGCCGGCGCCGAGCCCGTGCTCCTCGATCATGTCGTTCAGCGGGATGAAGACGCCGGCGTCGCCCATGCTGCGGGTCCACACCTGGGCGATGTGCACGACGTCGGGCCCCTCGCCCACCGCCGCCTCGCGCAGGAACTGCTCGCGCGCATCGGCCCAGGCCACGCGCTCGAGGGTGACCTTGATGTCGGGATTCTCCTTTTCGAAGACATCGAGAGCCGCCCGCATCTCGTCCTGTTCCGCGTCGTTGAAGCGGAAGGTGAGCTCCACCTGCGCCCAGGCGCTCGTGCTCAGGCTCGTCACCGCCAGGGCCAGCAGCAGGGTCCGGCCGCTTGTTCGCCAGTTCATGTCGCGCCTCCCAGATCCCCCGATATCGGCTTCTGCAGGGCCAGCCTGCGCCGCTCCGGCGCGAAAGACAAGACTTCGCCCGGCGGTCGGTCCCCGGCTGATCGGTATGCAGGCTTGCCGGCGACGGGCGACGCGGAAGCGCTTGTCAGGAGGGGGCGATCTGTGGCGTTCTGCCGGGCCCGCTCGTCAGCGATGGAGGACCTTGATGGACGAAGCGCCGTCGACCGAACGCGCCCCGCGCATGGCCACCCAGACCGGCGGCGTCGCCGCCGAGCGGCTGCGCTCCTTCATCGAGCGGGTCGAGCGCCTCGAGGAGGAGAAGGCGCAGCTCGCGCACGACATCCGCGAGGTCTACGCCGAGGCCAAGGGCGAAGGCTACGACGTCAAGGTGCTGCGCCGGATCGTCGCGTTGCGCAAGAAGGACCCGGTGCAGCGGCGCGAGGAGGAGGAGCTGCTCGAGCTCTATCTCTCCGCGCTCGGCGACTAACCGCTACGAGCGGCCGAGCAGCGCGGCGCGGCGCTCGAGGCTGGCGGCCGGCCAGCAGCTGTTGCGGTCGTAGTATTCGGCCACCGCGGCTGTGTCCGGCGGCAGCACGACCCACGGCTGCTTGGACGACGTGAAGATGTGGATGTCGGGCGGCAGCCGGTCCGGCTCCTCGAGGGTGCCGACGCGCACGAAAGCAACCTTGTCGCCGGCGCCGGCATAGTGGCTCCAGAGCGCGATCCGGCACTTGGGGCAGCGCAGGATCTTCTGGCCCCTGCCGCTGTTCGAGGGCGTCGCCACCAGCTCGGGCTTGCCTTGCAGCAGGACGACCCGGTCGCTCTCGATCATCGCGTTGAGCGCGAAGGCCGTGCCGGTCTCGCGCTGGCACCAGCGGCAGTGGCAGCAGTGCACGAACAGCGGCGCGCTGGTCAGGCGGTAGCGCACTGCGCCGCAGGTGCAGCGGCCGTCGAGATGCGCGTGCTCGCCCGGCATGCGATCGTCTCCCGAAGCTTGCCCTTCGAGACGAAATGGACGATCGCGGCCGGGCTTGCAACCGGGAAGCCTGTGGGCAGGACGCCGGACCTCATCGCGGCGGCCGCGCCGGCCAGGTGCCAGGCGGCGCGAGTGCTCAGGCTTCGCGGGACCTCCCGCCGGTCACCCGTGCCAGGATCAGCGAGACCAGGATGATCAGCCCATAGGCGGCATCGATCCAGAACGCGGCGATCTGCGAGAGCGTCAGCACGTTCTGCAGGATGCCCAAAAGGAGGACCCCGGTGAGCGCGCCAAGCAGGCGGCCGCGGCCGCCGTTCAGGCTGATGCCGCCGATCACCGCCGCCGCGAACACGTAGAAGATCATGTTCTGGCCCTGGCTCGCGACCACGGAGGCGATCCGGCCCGTCAGCATCAGCCCGGCCAGCGCCGCGAGCAGCCCGCCGACGACGTAGAGCGTCCAGATCAGCCGCTCGACCCGGATGCCGGCGGCGCGCGCCGCCTCGGGGTTGCCGCCGACAGCGTAGATTGCGCGCCCGGCACGGTGGTAGCGCAGGAAAAGACCGACCAGCAGATAGAGGAAGCCGGCGATCCAGATCGACACCGGCACGCCGAGCCATTTGCCGCTGCCCAGATACAGGAACTCGCTCGGCAGGTCGAACAGGGTCTTGCCGTTGGTGATGCCGAGCGTGACGCCGCGCAAAAGGATCAGCATGGCGAGCGTCACGATGAAGGCGTTGAGCCGCAGCCTCACCACGAGAAAGCCGTTGACGAAGCCGATCAGCGCGCCGGTCGCGAACAGGATCAGGATGGCGAGCCAGACGTTCAGGCCGACGCCGGAGCCACCGAAGGTGGTGTCGCTGACGATCAGCCAGGCGGCCAGCATCGGCGGCAGCCCGACCGTCGATTCCAGCGACAGGTCGAACTTGCCGGCGATCAGGATCAGGGCCTCGGCGATCACCAGCACCGACAGCTCCGACGACTGCTGCAGGATGTTCAGGAAATTGTTGGTGGTGAGGAACGCGTCGCTGATCAGGGCACCGGCGAGGATCGCGATCGCGATCGCCGGCAGCAAGGTGAGCTCGCGAAAGCGGAACGTCGAGGCGCGCCGGCGCAGCGCGTCGGCCATGCCCGGCTGCGAGATCTCCGAGGCCTCAGTCGCCACCTGCCACTCCCTCGATCGCCGCCACCAGCTCGTGATCGCGCCACTCCGCGCCGAACTCCGCCACCAGCCTGCCCCGAAACATCACCAGGACGCGATCGCATCCTACCAGCTCGTCGAGATCGTCGGAGACGATCAGCACCGCGGCACCGGCGGCGCGGGCGTTCTCCAGGATCGCGAACAGCGCCGCCTTGGAGGCGATGTCGACGCCCTGCATCGGATGCAGCACCACCAGCACCTTGGGCTCGGAGGCGAGCGCGCGGCCCATCACCGCCTTCTGCTGGTTGCCGCCGCTGAGCTCGGCGATCGTCTGCTCGGTCGAGGCCGCGACGATCTCGAGCGAGCGCACCAGCCGCGCCGCCTGGCGCTCTCGCTCGGCGGGCCAGACGAGCCCGGCGGGGCCGAGCCGCTCCGTGATCGTCAGCGTCAGGTTCTCGGCGAGCGAGAGCTGTGGCACCATGCCGCGCCGATGCCGGTCGCGCGGCACGTAGCCGACGCCCTTCCTTTGCGCGTCCGCCACCTGCCCCGGCCGCAGCGCCGCGCCGCCCACGCGGATTTCGCCGCCGGACGGCACCACGAGGCCGGCGATCGCGTCGCCGACCTCCTCCTTGCCCGAGCCGGCGAGGCCCGCGAGCCCGACCGTCTCGCCGACCGCGACGCGAAAGCTGATGTGGTCGGCACCGCCCGGGATCGAGAGATCGCGGACCTCCAGCATCGGCGCGGCGGCCGTGGCCGGGCGGCCGTGGCGGCGCCGCCCGCCGTCCTCGCGGAGCGCGTCGCCGACCATCGCGGCGACGACGCGATCCTTGGGCATCTCGTCGAGCGGCGCGTGCGTCACCACCGCGCCATCGCGCAGCACGGTGACGCTGCGGCAGACCTCGTAGATCTCCTCGAGATGGTGCGAGATGTAGAGGAAGGTCACGCCGCCTTGCTGCAGCCGTGCGATGCGCTCGAACAGCCGCGTCACCTCGCGCGCCTCGAGCTGCGCGGTCGGCTCGTCGAGGATGATGAAGCGCGTGCCCTGCAGCAGCGCGCGGGCGATCTCGACGATCTGCCGCTGCTCGACCGAAAGCCACTCGGCATCGGCGTCGACGTCGACCTCGAGGCCCCACTCCTCGAGCACGCGGCGCGCCTGGCGCCGCAGCGCCGCCCAGGCGATCAAGCCGCCCGTGGTCGGCTGTGCGTTCAGAAACAGGTTCTCGGCGACCGTGAGCGTCGGGATCACGGTGGACTTCTGGTAGACGCAGGCGACGCGCTCGCGCCAGCTCCGGCGATCGGCGCGGCTCGGCGCATCCTCGCCGCCGAACCGCACCTGGCCGGCATCGGGCGCGAGCAGCCCGGTCAACACCCCCACCAGCGTCGACTTGCCGGCGCCGTTGCGGCCGACCAGCGCGCGCGAATCGCCGGGCGGAATCGCGACCGAGACGTCACGCAGCGCCTGGCTCGCGCCGAAGCGCTTCGAGACGCCGATCGCCTCGGCGACCGGCGACGCGGCAAGCTCCGCATCGCCGGCGCACAGGCTCTTGGTTGCCGGCACCTCCGGCCGTCGCCCGCTTATTTGACCTGGTTGCCCCAGAGCGTCGCGTCATCGACGTTGGCCGCCGTCACGACCGGCGCCGGCAGCAGGTCCATCAGATTGCCGTTGAACTCCTCGATTCGGCTGTCGTGGTCGGTCTCGCCGACCGCGAACGTCTTGCCGGCCACCGCATCCTGCAGATACTGCAGCCCGTATTTGACGTAGAGGTCGAGGGGCTGCGAGATCGTCGCGTCGAGCCAGCCCTCGCGGACCTGGTCGAGGGCATAGGGTGTGCCGTCGATGCTGATCAGGTAAATGTGCTCGGGCTCGCCGACCTTGGTCCGGCGGTCGGCGCTCTTGAGCACGTTCAGCACGCCCGCGAGCATGACCGCGTCGCTCTGCATGTAGATGCCGGCGAGATCCGGCGTCGAGGTGACGACGGTCTGGGCGACCGAGGTGGCGCGGTCGGTCTTCCAGTAGGTCGGCTGCTCGATCAGCTCGATGTCGGGAAAGCTCGCGGCCATGCACTGCTTGAAGCCGGTGGTACGGTCGCGGCCGTTCGTGGTCGCCTGGTCGCCCATCATCGACAGGACCTTGCCCTGGCCGCCGAGCGCCTCGCCCATCGCCTTGCAGGCGTCCTCGCCCATGCGGATGTTGTCGGCGCGCACGATCATCGCTGTCTCGCCGCCGGACGGGCCGATATCGATCGCCACGACCGGCACGCTCTGCTCTGCGGCATAGGACAGCGCCGGCACGATCGCGTCGCTGTCGGTCGGCACGACGATGATGCCCTGCGCACCCTGCGCGATCAGGTTGTGGAAGTCGGTGATCTGCTTGCCCGCATCGCCGTTGGCGTTTGCCACGGGAAGGGTCTTGAGGCCGGCCTCCTCGGCCCCGGCCATGGTCAGGTCGACCTGGATGGCCTGGAACGGATCGGTGAGGAAGCCGACCGAATAGCCCATCGTGAACGGTTCGGCATGCGCCGCGGCGGCGCCCAATCCGCTCGTCAGCGCCACCATGGCGATGCGCCGCGCCGCGGTGCCGAGACTGTTGCCCATCAGGTGACCTCCCATGGCCTGTTGTTTGTGTCGGACGGCTGATCCTATACCTGCGCCGCCGCCGAAGGACAGCGGAATCCAGGGGCGGCGATCCTTGACTTGGGGTCGCTTGGCGGTACCGTGGTGCCGGTCAAAAAACCGGACCGGTATGACTGGCGGTTCGTGCGCCATGCGCAGCCGGCATCTCCGCGAGCCAGAGGGAGACATGCGATGAACGACCACCGCCGCGAGCCCCGCCCGGGTCTGGACCGCCGCGAGCTCCTGAAGTCCAGCGCCGGCGCCGCTGCCCTCACCGCCGCCACGCTCCCCTGGCTCGGCCGGCGCGCGTTCGCCCAGGCGGACTTCGACTGGCGCCAGTTCGAAGGCGAGCACATCGAGGTGCTGCACACCAAGAACCCGCGCGCCGATCTCCTGCAGCAGCACGAGCCCGAGTTCATGGAGCTCACGGGCATCGACGTCGGCTCCGAGCAGGTGCCCGAGCAGCAGCAGCGCCAGAAGCAGGTGATCGAGTTCACCTCCGGCGCCACCAGCTTCGACGTTACCGACGTCTCCTGGCACGTGCAGAAGCGCCTGTTCGGCAAGGGCAAGTGGCTCGAGGACCTGCGCCCCTATCTCGATGATCCCAAGCTCACTCCGGCCGACTACGACTTCGACGACTTCTCGCAGGCCGGGATCACCTATGCGACGCAGGCCGACGGCCGCATCGATACCCTGCCCGCCTTCATCGACTACTGGATCGTCTACTGGAACAAGGAGCTGTTCGACGCCAAGAACCTTCCTTATCCGAGCAACTACGACGAACTGATCGAGGCGGCGAGGACGCTGCACGACCCGGCGAACGGCGTCTATGGCTGGGTGAGCCGCGGCCTCAAGAACGCCAACACCCCGGTGTGGACGAGCCTGCTGCTCGGCTGGGACATGGATTCGGTGAACGAGCAGGGCGAGCTGCAGACCACCACCGAGGAAGCGATCCGGGCCGCCGAGATCTACACGGAGCTCAACGCCAAGTACGCTCCGCCCGGGGTCGCCGGCTTCAACTGGTACGAATGCCAGTCGAACTTCATGCAGGGCAACGTCGCCATGTGGTTCGACGGCATCGGCTTCGCGCCGCCGCTCGAGGATCCGACCAAGTCGCGCGTGGTCGGCAAGGTCGGCTACGGCGTGATGCCGCCGGGGCCGCGCGCCCAGCACGCCGGCATGTTCGGCACGGGCCTCGGCGTCTCCGCCTTCTCCGAGAAGAAGGGGCCGGCCTACTTCTACGCGCTGTGGGCGACCGACAAGGAGAACCAGGCGCGCCTGCTCGCCAACGGCGCCGGCTCGCCGGCCCGCGAGTCCGCCTACCAGAACGAGGAGGTCCTGGCCAACCTGACGGTACCGCGGGACTGGGTCGACGCGCTGATCGCGTCGGGCAAGATCGGCCGGCCCGGCCTGCCGGTGATCATCCCGGTGACGGAGTTCCGCGACATCTTCGGCGTGGCGCTGACCAACATGATCGGCGGCGCCGACCCGAAGACCGAGCTCGAGAAGGCGACCGAGCAGTTTCGCCCGATCCTGGAGAAGAGCGAGCGGGCCTAGGGACCTAGCGCCGCCCGTGGCTACCACCACCAGTGCAGCGCCGGCCGCCTTCGCGGCGGCCGGCCGCAGCCACGCGTATGCGCGCCGCGGACGTTACCTCCTGTTCTCCCTGCCGGCCCTCCTCGCGATCTTCGCGGTCATCGTGTTCCCGTGGGCGTTCACGGTCTACATGTCGACGCAGGAGTGGGGCATCGTCGGCGACACCGCCTTCGTCGGCGCGGCCAACTATCTCCATCTCCTCAGCGACGCCCGGTTCCTCGAATCGATCTGGCACACCTTCTACTTCACCTTCCTGGCGGTGGTCCTGCCGCTGATCCTGGGAATCGCGGCGGCGCTCGTGTTCCACCGCGAGTTCCCCGCGCGCGGCCTGCTGCGGGCGGTATTCATCATGCCGATGATGGCGACCCCGGTCGCGATCGCGCTGGTCTGGACGATGATGTTCCACCCGCAGCTCGGCGTGCTCAATTACCTCCTGTCGCTGGTCGGCATCCCGCCGCAGCTCTGGGTGTTCTCGGCCCATACCGTGATCCCGAGCCTGGTCCTGGTCGAGGTCTGGCACTGGACGCCGCTGGTCATGCTGATCGTGCTGGGCGGGCTCGCGTCGCTGCCGACCGAGCCCTACGAGTCGGCGGTGATCGACGGCGCCAGCCAGTGGCAGATGTTCCGCCACATCACCTTGCCGCTGGTCCTGCCCTTCATCATGGTCGCCCTGGTGATCCGCACGATCGATGCGCTGAAGACCTTCGACACCATCTTCGTGATCACCCAGGGCGGGCCCGGCACCGCGTCCGAGACCATCAACATCTACCTCTATCTGCAGGCCTTCTCCTTCTACAACATGGGCCACGCGTCGGCGGTGGTGGTCGTGTTCTTCGCGATCATCGTCGCACTCTCGCTGCTGCTGCTGTGGGTGCGCCAGCGCACGCTCTGGACCTTGAAGACATGACGCCGTCGCTGCGTTCCGCCTTTGGCCATTCGCCCGGCTTGGGGCTCCGGGTCCTGGCCCGCAAGCTCGGCTTCGCGCTCGCGGTGTTCGCGATCGTATCGCCCGCGATCCTCGTCTTCCTCTGGATGCTGTCGCTGTCGCTCAAGAACGAGATCGAGAACACCAGCTACCCGCCGGTGCTGATCCCGACCGAGTGGGCCTGGCGCAACTACGTCGCCGTGTTCGAGCAGAACCCGTTCCTGCTCTATACTTGGAACAGCATCGTCGTTTCCGGCACGTCGACGCTGGTGGCGCTGCTGCTGGGCGTGCCGGCCGGCTACGGCCTCGCCAAGGCGCGTGCCTCGGGGATCGCCGTCCTGATCCTGATCTCGCGCATGACCCCGGGTCTCAGCTACCTGATCCCCCTGTTCATCCTCTTCCGGCTGATCGGGCTCACCGGCACGCTGTACCCGCTGATCATCATCCACCTCGTGATCACCTTGCCGATCGTCGTGTGGATCATGATGAGCTTCTACGAGAGCCTGCCGCGCGAACTCGAGGAGGCTGCCCTGACGGACGGCGCCTCCCTGTGGCAGGCCTTCTACAAGGTCGCCCTGCCCCTGTCGCGGCCGGGAATCACGGTGGCGGCGATTCTCAGCTTCATCTTCTCCTGGAACAACTTCATCTTCGGCGTCGTGCTGGCGGGGCGCGAGACCCGCACGCTGCCGGTCGCCGTCTACAACGCGCTGAGCTTCGAGCAGGTCTCCTGGGGGCCGCTCGCCGCGGCCGCGCTGATCGTCACGCTGCCGGTGCTGATCCTGACGATCTTCGTCCAGCGCGAGATCGTCGGCGGCCTGTCCGCCGGCGCGGTCAAGGGTGGCTGAGCGTGGGCGAGCGCGAGCCCGGCGGCAGGCGGGCCGGAACGCCGGAGCAGGGCACCGCCGACGTCGAGGCGTACCTCGCCGCGCAGGCCGACCGCTACGTCGCCGAGCTCTGCGCGTTCTGCGCGATCCCGAGCGTCAGCACGCAGCGCGCCCACCGGCAGGACGTCGCGCGCGCAGCGCGGTTTGTCGCCGACCGTCTGGCGCGCGCCGGGCTCGCCGATGTCGAGGTGCATCCGACCGCCGGTCATCCGGTCGTGACAGGCGCCTGGCGCGGCGACGACCGGGCTCCGACGGTCCTGGTGTACGGCCATTACGACGTGCAGCCGCCCGAGCCGCTCGACCTCTGGCGAAGCCCGCCCTTCGAGGCGAGCCTGCGCGACGATCGCCTCTATGCCCGCGGCGCCTCGGACGACAAGGGGCCGCTGCTGATCCCGATCGTCGTCGCCGAGGCCTTCCTCGCCCTGCGCGGCCGGCTTCCGGTCAACCTCAAGTTCGTCGTCGAGGGCGAGGAGGAATGCGGCAGCGAGCATCTCGAGGAGGCGCTGGCGGCGCTTGGAGACCGGGTTGCGGCGGACCTCGTGCTGTCCGCCGACGGCGCGATGTGGCGGCCCGACCTGCCCTCGGTGACCGTGGCGGGGCGCGGCCTGCTCGCCCTCGAGCTGACCGTCGAGGGCGCCGCCAAGGACCTGCATTCCGGCCGCCACGGCGGCAGCGCGCCCAATCCGCTGACGGCGATCGCGCGCCTCGTCGCGAGCCTGCACGACGCGGCGGGCCGGGTCGCCGTCGAGGGCTTCTACGACGGCGCCCGGCCGCCGGATCCGGCGCTGTTGCGCACGGTCGCCAACGTGGGCTTCCATTCGGCGCGCTACTTCGCCGATCTCGGCGCGCCCTGCCCCGCACGGCTGCCGAGCGGCGCCGAGCTTCTGACCCGGCAGTGGCTCGAGCCGACGCTGGAGCTGAACGGGCTGGTCGGCGGCTATGGCGGCGAGGGCACCAAGACGGTGATCCCGGCGCGCGCCGCCGCCAAGATCACCTGCCGACTGGTCGCCGGGCAGCAGCCGGACCGGGTCTTCGCGGCCATCGACGCGCACCTGCAGCGCCACTGCCCGGACGGCTTCCGGCTGCGGGTGACCCGGCAAGGGCGCGGCTGCGCCGCGTTCGCCCTGCCGCCCGAACTGCCGGCGCTGGGCGTGATCGAGCACGTGCTGACCGGGATCTACGGCAGGCCGCCTCTGCGGGTCGCGATGGGCGCGACGCTGCCGGTCGCCGACATCTTCCGCCGCAGGCTCGGCGCTGAGACGCTGTTCTTCAGCTTCGCCACGGCGGACGAGGACTACCACGCGCCGAACGAGTTCTTCCGCCTGTCGAGCTTTCGCAACGGCCTCGTGGCGTGGGCCCGGGCGCTCGCCGCGCTGGCTGACGACGGCCCGCGGGCGCCGGACGACCGCTCACCCGAAGGAACCGGGTCGCCTGGCCGTGCCATGCCGGCGGATTGACGTCGCTCCCGAACCCGCTACAACCGCTGCCCAAGGAGGCTGCGACTGACATCCGACCCGGACACCGGGCCGCGACGTCGTCAGGCTGCGCCGCTTGCGCCAACTCAACAAACGGAGGCATGCATGAAAAACCGTCTCAGGAGAATCGCGCCCCTGGCGCTGGCGGGAGCTCTGTCCCTGATGGCCGGCACGGCGCTGGCGGACTACCCGGAGCGGCCGATCACGCTGATCGTGCCCTGGGGTGCCGGCGGCGGCACCGACGCTACCGGGCGGATCATCGCGAGCCTGCTCGAGGACGAGCTGGGCCAGCCGGTGAACGTCGTCAACCGCACCGGCGGCAGCGGCGTCGTCGGCCATTCGGCGATCGCGACGGCGGCGCCCGACGGCTACACCATCGGCGTCGTCACGGTCGAGATCGGTATGATGCACTGGGCCGGGCTGACCGATCTGACCGGCGCGGACTACACCCCGATCGCGCTCTACAACTACGACCCGGCCGGCCTGCAGGTGCGCGCCGACTCGGAATGGCAGACGGCGCAGGACGTGCTCGATGCGGTCGAGGCGGCGCCGGGCGAGCACAAGGCGTCCGGCACCGGCCAGGGCGGCATCTGGCATCTGGCGATCGCCGGCATGCTGGATGCCGCCGGCATTCCGCCCGACGCCGCGCCGTGGGTGCCCGCGCAGGGCGCGGCCCCAGGCCTGCAGGAGCTGGTCGCCGGCGGCGTCGACATCGTCCCCTGCTCGGTGGTCGAGGCGGCGGCCCTGATCGACGCCGGCAAGGTCAAGTCGCTCGCCGTGATGGACACCCAGCGGCTCGGCGCTTTCCCGGACGTGCCGACGCTCAAGGAAGCGACCGGCCTCGACTGGCAGATGTCGGCCTGGCGCGGCATCGCCGGCCCCAAGGACATGCCCGAGGACGTCACGGCGACGCTGACCGCGGCGCTCGAGAAGGTGTACCAGTCAGAGCAGTTCCAGGACTTCATGAAGGACCGCGGCTTCGGCCTGGTCTGGAAGCCCGGGCAGGAGTTCGCCGACTGGATGGCGCAGAGCGACGAGTCGCTCGGTAAGGTGATGGCGGCCGTCGGTCTCGCCAAATAGCGGATCGACTGGGAGCCGGCGCGGCCGGATCCCGCCGCAAGCTTCGATGCGCCTCAATGATGCCGTCTTCGGCCTGCTGCTGATCGTCTTCGCGATCGCGGAGATCGCCTATACGCGCACCTTCCCGTCGCTTTACGGCCAGGCCTACGGGCCCGACCTGTTCCCGGTCCTGATCGGCGTCGGCTTTCTGATCACGGGGGCGATTCTCACC
>DASUGG010000119.1:0-4937 GCA_036274135.1 Geminicoccaceae bacterium | reverse complement strand
GGAACGGACATTGTTTAGTTTCATTCAATGCCGTGTAAACCTTTGCCGTGTTTCCAACTTCTGAGGGAGAAGGCATGCTTTCATTGAAGCAGACGGCATTTTTTTCGAGAGGAGACCGAAGATGTCCGTGCGGTTGATCTTGCCGGTGGCGGCAGCAGCGCTGGCGCTCGGAATGGCGAGCGCGAGCCACGCGCAAAGCTCGTCGTCGACCCAGATCCGCCCCGCCCAGATGCCCGAGGGTGGCCCCTGCGACGATCTCTTGCGGCAGGTCCAGATCGAGATGCCGAGCGCGGTCGGGCTGCGCGTGGCCAACGCCGAGAAGAACGTCCAAGAAGCGCGCGAGCTCTGCAATTCCGGCCAGGCGAACGAGGGCAGGGCGATGCTCCGGGGCGTCCTGAGCGACGTGCACGAGGGCGGCTGATCTCCGACCCGACGGCGCCGATCGGGGAGGGTTGACGACGTCCGCGGCGCGGCGGGCGAGATATCGCGTGGGTGAATGGCTGGCACCCGTTTTCGCCGGTTCTCGCCCGCGCCGCCGGCGACCATCTCTGCGGCATGTCGAAAAGAGCCATGTTCCAACCCACCTACCGGGCCGAAGGCTTCGCCGCCGGCGGCAGCGTGCCGATCCTTCCGATCAACCCCTGCGCCCTGGATCCGGCGCACGAGCTGCCCGTGCCGCCGCGCCGGATGTTCGTCTCGCCGCCGCCGCGGCGCTCGCTGCCGTGGCGCATCGTGACCGCGATCGGCAGTCTCGGCGGGACGATCGTGGCCGGCGCGGCACTCATGGTGCTGGCGCAATACCTCACCATGCCCCGCTAGAGCCGTACGCCCTCTCAGGTTGCCGGTATGACGGGAGCAGCGCCGCAGTCCTGAAGAGTCGAGGATTCCCGCGGCTCTCTCGGGTTTGTTCGGTACGCTGGCGCGAGATCCGCGCCTCGGATCACCGACACGCTCGGCGAGGCGGAAAGGCGACCCGCAAGGACGGCTTCAGTTTAGCCGATCACAGGAATAGATTCAAGGCCGGCGGCGGTTTCCGCGGTGCTGTGGGAATCCGGGCCGGAGAGGTTGCTGCTGGCGCGGGATGTCTTACCGCCTAAGATCGCGCCTGCGCGCCGCGGTGGATCGCGACGGCGGTCATCAGGTCGAGATGGGCGCCGCCGCCGTTCTTGTAGATCGTGATGTCGTCCGGCCCGCGTTGCCACGCGAAGCCGGCGGCGAGATCGTACAGGTCGGCGACGATGTCGTCCCGCCTGATGACGCCGCGCGCGATCGGGATCGCGAGCTCGCCGATATGCTCGAGGGTGGTCTCGCGCGCGTCGACGAACAGCCGGCCGCGGCGCAGGGCCGCGTCGTCCGCCTCGCGCATCGTGGCCGTGAACGCGCCGACGAGGTCGAGATGCGCGCCGGGCCGGAGCCAGGCGCCTTGGATCAGCGGCGTCTCGCTTCGGGTAGCGCAGCTGACGATGTCGGCGTGCGCCACCGCCGCGGCGAGATCGGCGACGGCGGCGGCCGCGCGACCGTCGGCGCGAAGCTCGGCGGCCAGCACCTCGGCGCGCGCTGGCGTCCGGTTCCAGACGAGCACCTTCTCGACATCGGGCCGGACGCAGAGATGCGCCCGGATCAGCGGCTTCGCCATCGCGCCGGCGCCGACCATCAGCAGGCATCGGGCATCGGGACGTGACAGGTAGCGCGAGCCCAGCGCCGAATCGGCGGCGGTCTTCCAGCCGGTGATGCCGGCGCCGTCGATGACAGCGAGCGGCCGCCCGTCTTCGTGGTCGAACAGCACGAAGACGCCCTGCACCGAGGGCAGCGGCGGCCTGCGGCCGGGATTGCCGAAGAAGCCGGTGACGGTCTTGACGCCGATGCCGTAGCCTGCCTTCCAGGCGGTGCGGCTCAGGAGAATGTCGCCGCCCTCCTCGAGCAGCAGGTCGTGCGTCTGTCCCCTGCCCAGCCTGTGGCCGGCATCGAGCGCGTCGACCAGCGACGGCCAGCTCAGCGCCGCGTCGATCCGTTGCCGGTCGATGACGCGCACCGGCCTCACCCCGCAAGGCCGCTCTGGCGCAGGATGCCGCGATAGATCTCGTCGTCGCCGATCGCGCCGATCAGCCGGCCGTCCTCGACCAGGGCGACGGGATTGCCGGTCTGGTGACGCAGCTCCAGCGCCGTGCGCAGCTTGATGTCGGCGGGCGCCATGACGATGGATTCGGTGCCGGCGGCGGCGGCGCTCTCGAACGCGATCAGGCGGCCGGGCCTGCCGGCGATCCGCACCGAGACCGGCCGGCCCTTGGCATCGAGGGTCGCCATCGTCTTCGCGTCGAGCAGGACCTCGTCGCCGCGGCGCGCGAGCGCGGCGAGCGGCGTCATCAGCGAGGCGCCGCGCAGCACGTTCAAGGGGTTCATGTGCGCGACGAAGTCGGCGACATAGGCGCTCGCCGGCGCCAGCACGATCTCCTCCGGCTGGCCGTACTGCACGATCCGGCCGCTCTCCATGATCGCGATGTGGGTGCCGAGCTTCATCGCCTCGTCGAGGTCGTGGCTGACGAACACGATGGTTTTCTGCAGCGAACGCTGCAGCTCCAGCAGCTCGTCCTGCAAACGGTTGCGGATCAGCGGGTCGAGCGCCGAGAACGGCTCGTCCATCAGCAGGATGTCGGCGTCGGTCGCGAAGGCGCGCGCGAGGCCGACCCGCTGCTGCATGCCGCCGGACAGCTCGTGCGCGTATTTGCCGGCCCACTGGTCGAGATTGACCAGCTTCAGCTTCTCCGCGACGACGCGCTCGCGCTCGGCCCGGCTCATGCCGCGCAGCTCCAGGCCGAAGCCGACGTTCTCCTGCACCGTGCGCCAGGGCAGCAGCGCGAACTGCTGGAACACCATGGCGATGCGATGGGTCCGCAGGCGGCGCAGCGTCGCCGCATCGCAGCTCGCGACGTCGACCGGGCCCTTGGCGTCGTCGACCAGCACGGCGCCGCGGGTCGCCTTGTTGAGCCGGTTGATGCAGCGCAGCAGCGTCGACTTGCCCGAGCCGGACAGCCCCATCAGCACGCAGATCTCGCCGGGCTCGATCGCCATCGTGGCCCCGGCGACGCCGAGCACATGGCCGGTCTGCTCGAGGATGGTCTCGCGCGTCTCGCCCTGGTCCAGCAGCTTCAACGCCCGGCCGGGATCGGGGCCGAAGACGACGTCGACCTTGCGGAACTCGACCTCGGCCAACGCTCAGCCTCCGTGCGCGCCGCGCCGCTTGCAGACGCGGTCGAGCAGGATCGCCACCAGCACGATCGCGAGCCCGGCCTCGAAGCCCTGCGCGATGTTGACGGTGTTGAGCGCACGCACGACGGGCTTGCCCAGGCCGCCGGCGCCGACCAGCGCGGCGATCACCACCATCGAGAGCGACAGCATGATGCACTGGGTCAGGCCCGCCATGATGGTCGGCATGGCATGCGGCAGCTCGACCTTCCAGAGCAGCTGGCGCCTGGTGGCGCCGAACGCTTCGCCCGCCTCGATCAACGGCTTGGGCGCCGACGACACGCCGAGATAGGTGAGCCGGACCGGCGCCGGGATCGCGAAGATCACGGTCGAGATCAGGCCCGGCACGACGCCCAGGCCGAACAGGATCAGCGCCGGGATCAGATAGACGAAGGTCGGGATCGTCTGCATCAGGTCGAGCACCGGCCGGATCGCGGTGTAGAGCCACGGCCGGTGCGCCGCGGCGATGCCCACCGGCACCCCCACCAGCATGCAGACCAGGGTCGCGAACACCACCAGCGCCAGCGTCTCGATCGTCTCCGCCCAGTAGCCGAGATTGATCACCAGCAGCAGCGAGAACACGATCAGGAGGACCAGGCCGATCGAGCGGTGCAACCACCAGGCGATGCCGGCGAAGATCGCGATCAGCAGCAGCGGCGGGCACGCCAGCATCAGATCGATCAGGCCGTCGATCAGGAAGCCCAGCACATCCGACGTGACGTTGAACGCCCAGGCGGCATGGACGTTGAGAAAGTCGACGAAGCTTGCGATCCCCTTGCCGAGCGGGATCTTGTACGCGGTCAGCCAGTCCATCGCGGCCCCCTGCGCGCTGCGTGTCACCTGGTCTTTGCCAGAGCCTCACCCGCCGTCAGGCCGCCGTCAACTCCCTCCATCCGCTTCCGCCGGCGCATGGGGAGTGAGATCGGCGCCTACCTGACCACGAGGTCCTGCGCCGCGCGCGACAACGGCGCGCTGCCCCGCTCGGTGATCAGCGAGGTGCGGCCCAGCGTCATGGCGACCCCGGCCTCGCTGTCCATCACGACCATGTGCAGGAAGAACACCATGCCCGGCGCCATCGGCACCGGGTTGCCGTGGAAGAACATCGGCCAGTCCATCCAGGACGGCGGGTAGACCGCGCCGAGCGCATAGCCGCAGGCGTTGAAGCGATGCGGCCGCAGGCCGTGCCGGTCCAGGACCTCGGCCTGGGCGTCGTAGACCGCGCCCATGGCCGCGCCGGGCACGAGCTTCGCCTCGGCCGCCGCCAGCGCCTCCAGGCAGGCGGCGTACAGCGCAAGGTGCCGGGCGGTCGCCTCGCCGACCAGCAGCGTGCGCATCAGGCAGGCGTGATAGTGGCGGTAGACGCCCGCGAACTCCAGCGTGAGCTGATCCTGCGCATCGAGCCGGCGCCGCCCGGCCTTGTAGCGGCAGAGCAGGGCGTCGCGGCCGGAGCCGATGATGAAGGCGTTGCCGGGATAGTCGCCGCCGCCGCGAAAGATCGCGCCGTGCATGGCGGCGAGGATGTCGCCCTCGTCGGCGCCGGCGCTCGTGCCGGCGATCGCCGCCTCGAGCGCGGCGTCGGCCAGTCGCGCCGCGGATTGTATGTGGGCGAGCTCGGCCGCGGACTTCACCAGCCGCAGCCGGTCGATCAGGCGCGACGCGTCGGCGACCTCGGCGAAGCCGTCGAGCGCCGCATC
>DASUGG010000118.1:0-2341 GCA_036274135.1 Geminicoccaceae bacterium | reverse complement strand
CCGCCAAGGCCGGTGCCCGGCGCCAAGCCGCGACGCCGTCGGCACGGCTTCGCGCGGTCGGCCGACGAGGACCCGCGCCGAGCGCGATCCGGCGGGCAGGCGGGGCCGTATCCCTCATGGTCGGCGCCCCCAGGCGCCCGCGACTTTCGGTCTCATCGGGCGGCCGCCGGCAGCATGCGGTATGGCGGGCGCCACTTGTCGGGATGGCGCGCAGTCGCCATAGTGCGCTGCATGAGCCAGCAACGCCGCCACGCCGCCGATCTGCAGCTGGAGCAGCCCGACTTTCGCCAGCGCGCGCGCCGGATCTGCGACTGGCCCGGCTGCCAGCTGGCCGGCGAATACCGGGCGCCGAAGTCGCGTGACAACCTGCGGGCTTTTCATCATTTCTGCCTCGACCACGTGCGCGACTACAATCGCGCCTGGGACTTCTTCGCGGGCATGAGCCAGAGCGAGATCGAGGCTTATCTGCGCGAGGACGTCACGTGGCACCGGCCGACCTGGCCGCTCGGCAGCGGCGCCGGCCAGATCGACGGCGCCTGGCGCTGGCAGGACCCGTTCCACCTGTTCATGAACGGCTCGGGCACGCACGGCACGCACGGCGCCTCCGAATGGGACCGGCAATCGGGCCGGCGCGGCAAGACCGAACGCATGCTCGCCGTCCTGGACCTGACCGCCGATGCGACGGCCGGCGAGCTCAAGGCGCGCTACAAGCAGCTCGCCAAGCGGCATCATCCGGACCTCAACGGCGGCGACAAAAAGTCTGAGGAGCGGTTGAAGCTGATCAACGAGGCATATACCTACTTGCGGGACAGCGAGCTGTTCGCGTAAGCGGATGGCGGGTCCGTCTGACGATCCAGCAATCTTGGAGTGAGCGAGGGTGCAGCGCGAGTCTGCGGTGACCGAGCCGGAGCGGCTGGTTGCGCTCCACGAGCTGCCGGCCGAGCCGGACATCAAGGTCTCCGTCCGCCAGAGCTTCGGAATCAACTCCGACCTTCAGGTGCCGGCCTTCTCGCAGGTGACCGAGTACGTGCCGGCGATCGACGAGGCCTACCGCTTCGATCGCGACACCACGCTCGCGATCCTGGCCGGCTTTGCCTACAACCGCCGCGTCATGATCCAGGGCTATCACGGCACCGGCAAGTCGACGCACATCGAGCAGGTCGCCGCCCATCTCAACTGGCCGTGCGTGCGGGTCAACCTCGACAGCCACATCTCGCGCATCGACTTGGTCGGCAAGGATGCCATCGTGCTGCGCGATGGCAAGCAGGTCACGGAGTACCGCGAGGGCATGCTGCCCTGGGCGCTGCAGCACCCGGTGGCCCTGGTGTTCGACGAGTACGACGCCGGCCGGCCGGACGTGATGTTCGTGATCCAGCGGGTGCTCGAGGTCGAGGGCAAGATGACCCTGCTCGACCAGAACCGGGTGATGCGGCCGCACAAGTCGTTCCGGCTGTTCGCGACCGCCAATACGGTCGGGCTCGGCGACACGAGCGGGCTGTATCATGGGACCCAGCAGATCAACCAGGGCCAGATGGACCGCTGGAACATCGTCGCCCAGCTGAATTATCTCGAGCACGACGCCGAGGTGGAGATCGTCCTGGCGCGCTGCCCATCCTACCAGACCGAGGAGGGGCGCAGGACCATCTCGCAGATGGTGAGTCTGGCCGACCTGTCGCGCGCCGGCTTCATCGCCGGCGACATCTCGACCGTGATGTCGCCGCGGACGGTGATGACCTGGGCCGAGAACGCGCTGATCTTCGACGATCTCGGCTTCGCCTTCCGGCTCACCTTCCTCAACAAGTGCGACGAGACCGAGCGGCCGTTGATCGCCGAGTACTACCAACGTTGCTTCGGCGTCGAGTTGCCGGAGAGCACGGTCAACGCCACGCTGGTGTGACGATGGGGCGCCGCGCTTGAGCCCGGCCGGCCGAGAGCGTCTCGAGGTCTTCCAGCGCGCCGTCGCGGCGGCCACGCGGGCGATCGCGCGCCGGCCGACCCTGAGCGTCGTTTTCCGCGCCGGCGAGCCGCTTCGCGAAGCGGCCGCCGCCGGCCCGCGCGCCAGCAACGTGCCGACGGCCGGCCCGAAGACCGGCGCCGCGAGCGCCGTGCAGGAGGAGCCGGCGGTGCGGCTGCCCTTACCGCGCCGCGACCTGGCCATCCAGGACGTCGCCCGGGTGCGCGGCGAGGCGGACGGCGTCGCGCTGCGACTGCGTCACCAGGACGCCGGGCTGCACCGCCAGCTGAGCCCGCGCGGCGAGTTCGGGCGCGCCATCTTCGAAGGGCTCGAGCAGGTGCGGGTCGAGGCGCTCGGCGCGAACCGCATGCCGGGGGTGGCGTTCAA
>DASUGG010000117.1:0-8628 GCA_036274135.1 Geminicoccaceae bacterium | reverse complement strand
GCCCTACCCCTTGACCTAGGTTGCCCTTCACACGCAACTAGCGGAACGGACCGCCCACGCCAGCGGCCGCTCCCCGTCAGATGCTCGCCCGAGCCCCGCGCTCCCGCAACGGCTCCGGTTCTCAGGCAGCTCGCAGACGCGCTCTTCCGTCGCGTTGGCGCTCCGGCGCTTTAACCATGCGACGGTAGCATGCGCCGCGCCTGAGAGCAACACGGGGCGCCCTTTCGCCGCGGACGGCGCGCCGCCGCAACGCCGCGGCGAGACTGGCCTTCCGCCAGCCTTACCGGGGTATGCTCCGGGGCCATGCGCGGACGCCGAGGCCCGCTCAGGGCTGCTCGGCGCGCGGGTCCATCGCGTCCTGCAGGGCGTCGCCGACGAAGTTGAAGGCGATCACCGTCACGAAGATCAGCAGCCCCGGATAGATCGCGAGCTGCGGTGCCTGCCAGATCAGCTCCTGCGCATTGGTCAGCATGTTGCCCCAGCTCGGCAGCGGCGGCTGGATGCCGAGCCCGAGAAAGCTCAGCACCGACTCGGTCAGGATCACGCCGCCGACCGACAGGGTGGTCGCGACGATGATCGGCGAGGCGATGTTGGGCACGAGGTGCGCCAGCACGATCCGCGCCGGCCGGGCGCCGAGCGCGACGGCGGCGCGCACGAAGTCGTGCTCGCGCACCGACAGCGTGGCGCCGCGCACCAGCCGGGCGACCGTGGTCCAGCCGGCCAGCACCACGATCAGCAGGATGCGGTAGAGGCTGACGCTCTCGGAGCGCGCCAGGTCCTCCGGGAGGCCGAGCTTGCTCAGATCCACCGCCGCCAGCACGATCAGCAGCGGCAGCAGCGGCAGGGCGATCACGGCATCGGTGAGGCGCATCAGCAGGGCGTCGATGCGGCCGCCGACATAGCCGGCGACGACGCCGATCAGGGTGCCGAGCAGCGAGGCGGCGATCGCGCCGACCAGGCCGACGGACAGCGACACCTGGCCGCCGTAGAGCAGGCGCAGCAGGAGGTCGCGGCCGAGTTCGTCGGTGCCCAGCGGATGGCTGGCGCTCGGACCGGCGAAGCGGCCGAACAGGTCGACCAGGTTGGGATCGTGGTCGAGCAGCGCCGCGACCAGCGGCGCCGCCAGGCAGGCCAGCGCCAGCAGCGCCAGCACGGTGGCGCTGACCACCCCCAGGCGATGCCGCAGGAAGCGGCGCAGCAGCATCCGGCCCGGCGCGACGCCGGGCAACGCCGCGCCACGCGCCGCCGCGGCGAGCGGCTGGCCGGCGGCCGGCCAAGCCTCGACGGCGGCGGGATCGGCGGGGGCGCGCTCAGTCGGCATAGGAGATCCGCGGGTCGAGCCAGGCGTAGACGACGTCCGCGCCGAGGTTGGAGAGCAGCGTGAGCAGCGTCGCGAACAGCAGGCCGACCAGCGCGAGGTTGAAGTCGTTGCCCAGGATCGCGTCGTAGATCATCTTGCCCATGCCCTGATAGGCGAACATCTGCTCGACGATCAGCGCCCCGGAGAACAGGCTGCCGAAGTTGAGCGCGAGGATCGTCACCACCGGGATCATGGCGTTGCGCAGCGCGTGGCCGACCACGACGCCCCACGGCCCGAGCCCCTTGGCGCGCGCCGTGCGGATGTAGTCCTGGCGCAGCGCCTCGAGCATCGCGCCGCGCGTGAAGCGCAGCACGCCGCCGATCGTCAGCAGCGTCAGGGTGAGCACCGGCAGCACCAGATGCAGGGCGCGGTTGCCGAGGGAGTCGTCGCCGACCGCGTGCACGCCGCCGGCCGGCAGCCAGCCGAGCGTCACCGCGAACAGCAGGATCAGCAGGAGCGCCAGCCAGAACGACGGCAGCGAGATGCCGGCGAAGGCGAACAGATTGAGGCCGTAGTCGAGCCAGCTGCGCTGCCGCACCGCCGCCAGCACGCCCGCCGGCAGGGCCAGCAGCAGCGCGAGCACGAAGCTCAGGCCCATCAGCAGCGCGGTGTTGCCGAGGCGCGGCGCCATCAGCTCGGTGACCGGCAGGGCGTAGAGGCGCGAATAGCCGAAGTCGCCGGCGAGGGCGCCCCGCAGCCAGTGGCCGTAGCGCTCCAGCAGCGGCCGGTCGAGGCCGTAGACCGCCTTCAGCCGGGCGAGGTCGGCGCTGGTGATGTTGGGATCGCCGCTCGCCAACAGATCGATCGGGTCGCCGGGCATCAGCCCGAGCAGCAGATAGATCAGGAACGACATGGCGAGCAGCACGACGGCCGCCTCGAGCAGCCGCTGGCCGAGATAGCGCAGCACGCGACGCGCCCGGCTGCCGCCTCAGGGCCGGCTCAGCCGGTCCCGGCGCCCCACTGCTCGACCCACAGCGTCGAGGGGAACATGTGCCCGGTCGGCCGGATGCCGTCCAGCCACTTCGGCCAGATGTGCGCATCGGCGCGGAAGTAGAGCGGCAGCCCCGGCAGCTCTTCGGCGTAGATCTCCTGCAGGCGGTGCCACATGGCCTCGCGCTTGTCGCGGTCGAGCTCGATCTCGATCGCGTCGATCAGCTGGTCGACCTCCGGGTTGACGTAGCCGGCGTAGTTCTGCCCCGCCCAGTTGTTCGCCGCGGTCGGGATCTCCTCCGAGTGCAGGATCGTCCGCGGCACGTGCTCGGGCATGCTCGACCAGGCGAACATCGCGAGGCCGGTGAACCGGCGCTCGTCGAGGGTCTGGCCGAAGAACACCCGCGCCGGCTCGTTCCTGATGCGGACGTCGATGCCGAGCCGGCGCCACTGGCTCTGCAGCACCTGCTCGACCAGCTCGCGCGTGCGGTTGCCGGCGGTGGTCATCAGCTCGAGCTGCAGCGGCTCGCCGGCGGCGTTGTGGCGGATGCCGTTGCGGATGTCGCTCCAGCCCGCCCCGTCCAGCAGCGCCGCCGCCGCCGCCAGGTCCTCGTGATATTTCGTCACGTCGTCGTCGTAGACCCAGTCGAGCGGGCTGACCTTGGTGTCGGCCACCGGCTGGCGGCCCTGGAACAGCTGCTGGCTCATCGCCTCCCGGTCGAGCCCGAGCATCAGCGCCTTGCGGACGCGCAGGTCGGCGAGGATCGGGTTGTCGAGATTGACCTCGATGTGCTCGTACAGCAGGCCTGGCTGATAGTGGACGCGGAACTGGTCGCCGTGGCGCTGCTCGAAGGCCAGCGCCTGGTCGAGCGTGAGGCCGAGCTCGCCGGCGATCATGTCGATCGCCCCCGACAGCAGATTGGCCTCGAGCGCCGCCGTGTTCTCGACCACCTTGACGACGATGCGCCGGAAATGCGGCGGCGTGCCCCACCAGGTCGGGTTGGCCTCGAGCGCGATGTGCGAGCCGCTGACCACCTCGCTCACGCGGTAGGGCCCGAACCACAGTCCTGGATTGGTCGGGTCGGTGTTGAACCTGGTGCGGTTGCGATAGGTCGACGGGTCCGCCTCGAAGATCGCCCGCTCGAGATGCGCCGGCAGGACCCGGAAGTCGCCGAGGCCGTTGTAGTCGAAGGTGATCCGGTCGGCATGGACGACGAAGGTCTTCTCGTCGATCGCGTCGATGCCGAGGATCCGCCGATAGAGCTCGGCGTTGCTGATGCCGCTGTCCGGATGCTTGCCGACCTCGTAGGTGAACAGCACGTCGTCCGTGCTCACCGGCGTGCCGTCGCCCCAGGTCGCGCCGGGCTGGATGGTGTAGGTGAGCGCGACGCCGTCGCGCTCGCCGTGACCCTCGACGCCTTCGGGCAGCGGCTCGCGCACGGCGCGGCCGTTCTCGAAGGTCGGCAGCCCGGTGCACAGGAAGCAGGCCAGCTGCCAGTCCTGGTCGTAGGCCGTGAACGGCCGCTGCGCCATGCCCAGGACGTAGCTCTTGGCGACCATCGAATCGATGTTGGGGTGCAGCGTCGACGGGAATTGCGTGATGCCGATCACCAGCTCGTTCCTCGCCTCCGCCTGGGCCGCACCGGCGGCGCCGGCGCCCGGCAGGGCGAGGCCGAGCAGCGCGGCCGCGGCCATGGTCAGCGCGAACAGGCGGCCCATCGTCACCTCCGATCGGGTCCCGAACCACAGACTTGCGGCGTTACATAGCGCGTGCCGCGGCGGCGTCCAGCGGAAAGCCGGCCGGCGTCGGCGGCGCGCCGCAAATCGGCTTGCGGCGCGCGCTGCCTTGCCGCCATCTGTCGCCCTCGTGTCGCCCCGCGCCAGGAAGGAGTCCGGCCCGTGATCATGCCCAACACCCTACGCGAGAAGCTCGCCGCCGGCAGCCCGACCGTCGGCACCCACTATCTCTCCGCCGATCCCGACCTGCCCGAGATCATCGGCGACACGGGGCTGTTCGATTATGCCGAGTTCGCGGCCGAATACTCGACCTTCGACATGCAGCTGCTCTACCACATGGCGCGCGCCGGCCAGTGCGCCGGGCTGCCGCTGATGATCAAGCTCGACCAGGAGGGCCAGGGCTTCTGGGCGCAGGCGGCGCTCGGCGCGGGCTTCAAGGCGGTGCTGTTCACCGACATCCGCAAGGCCGCCGACGTGGCGGCGTGCCAGCGCGTGATCCGCGCCGACACGCCCGAGACCGGCGGCGTGATGGGCGTCAAGCTGCGCCGCCCGCTGCTGGCGGGCTACCATCCGGAGACCTATCTCGCCGATCTCGCCTCGATCGTGCTCGTGATCATGATCGAGAAGGGCATGGCGCTCGACCATCTCGACGAGGTGCTCGGTGCGGCGCGGCAGCACGGCGTCGACATGACCCAGTGGGGCCCGGCCGACTTCGGCCTCTCGCGCGGCGAGCCGGGGCTGATGCACACGCCGGCGATCCGGCCGGTCGAGGAGCTGGTGATCCGCAAGTCGATCGAGTACGGCGTCGCGCCGCGCATCGAGATCGCCGAGGTCGAGCAGGCGAAACGCTACATCGACCTGGGCGTGCGTCATTTCTGCATCGGCTGGGACCGCTACATCTACCGGACGGCGCTGGAGCGGCTCGGCGAAGGCATGCGCAAGCTGGTCGAGACCCTCTGACGTCGCGAACCGCCGGGCGGGCCGCCGGCGAGTTGTGAGCGAATTTGACTTTACGCGACAGGTTGTACAGTCTAGGCGACCACTGTAGAGGGGGGTTCGCGGCGCATCGGCAGAATGCCGACAGGGACGGTTGGCGCCGCGCCCCATGTCAAAACGGGAGGCCGGAAGTGAGCGATAACATGAGCGTACAGGTCACGGAAGTCGCGGCTGCCGAGACTGCGGCGGACAAGACGATTCCTTCACGCCGCAAGTTCCTGACGGGCGCGGCCGTCGCGACCGCCGGCGCCACCGCGATGCTCGCGGCGCCGAACATCTCGCGCGCGCAGAGCACCGTGATCAAGATGCAGGGGGCGTGGGCACCGCAGGACATCCTCAACGAGTTCGCCGAGGACTACGTCGCCCGGGTCAACGAGATGGGCGGCGACCGCCTGCAGATCGACTACCTGATCGCGGGCTCGGTGGTGAAGCCGTTCAGCATCCACGACGCGGTGCATCAGGGCGTGCTGCAGGGCGGGCATACCGTACCCGCCTACGTCTACGGCAAGAACAAGGCGGCGTCGCTGTTCGGCACCGGGCCGTGCTTCGGCTGGAACGCGCATCAGTTCCTGGCGTGGTTCTACTTCGGCGGCGGCGCCGACCTGTATCAGGAGCTGATGCAGGACATCCTCGGCTTCAACATCGTCAGCTTCTACTCGACGCCGATGCCGACCCAGCCGCTCGGCTGGTACAAGAACGAGGTCACCTCGGTCAACGACCTGAAGGGCATGAAGTTCCGCACGGTCGGGCTGGCCACGGAGGTGTTCCAGAACATGGGCCTGGCCGTAACGCAGCTGCCCGGCGGCGAGATCCTGCCGGCGATGCAGCAGGGCGTGATCGACGGCTTCGAGTTCAACAATCCGAGCTCGGACCGCCTGCTCGGCGCCCCCGACGTCGCCAAGAACTACATGCTCGGCAGCTACCACCAGGCCAACGAGTCCTTCGAGATCATCTTCAACAAGGACATCTACGAGGGGCTGTCCGCCGAGCAGCAGGCGATCCTCAGATACGCCAGCGAGGCGGCGTCCTCGGCGACGCTGTGGAAGGCGTTCGACCGCTACTCGAAGGACCTGATCGCGCTGCAGCAGGAGGACGGCGTCACGGTGCACAAGACCCCGGCCGACGTCATGCAGGCGCAGCTGGAGGCCTGGGACACCGTCACCGAGCAGCTCTCCGCCGACGATTTCTTCCGGCGGGTCATCGAGTCGCAGAAGGACTGGTGCAAGCGCGTGGTCTTCTACGACCTCTACAACAGCGCCGACTACAGGCTGGCCTACGAGCACTATTTCGGCCCGCTGCAACTGTAGGGCGCGGGCGCGTCGATCTTGTAGACGTCGAATCGAGCGGGGCGGCGCCGGCGGCGTCGCCCCGCTTCGCGCGCATCGGGCGGAACACCAGGGAGCAAGGGGGGCTCGTGGAGCAGTTCCTGCATTTCGTCGACCGGCTGAGCACCTGGATGGGCCAGAGCTTCGCCTGGTGCATCATCATCCTGACCTTCGGCGTCAGCTACGAGGTCTTCGTGCGCTACGTGCTGCGCGCGCCGACGGCCTGGGCGTTCGACCTCAGCTACACGATGTACGGCGCGCTGTTCATGATGGCGGGCGCCTACACGCTCGCCCGCGACGGCCACGTGCGCGGCGACTTCCTCTATCGCCTGTGGCCGGTGCGGGTGCAGGGCGCGATCGACCTGGTGCTTTTCATCCTGTTCTTCTTCCCGGCCGTAATCGCGCTGATCTGGTACGGCTGGCCGTATTTCGTGCAGTCCTGGTCGTTCCAGGAGAGCAGCGTCTACAGCCCGGCGAGCGTGCCGGTCTGGCAGATCAAGGCGCTGATCCCGGCGGCCGGCGTCGTGCTGCTGCTGCAGGGCATCTCCGAGGTGGTCCGCTGCTGCCGCTGCATCCGCACCGGTCAGTGGCCGGCCCGGCCGCATGACGTCGAGGAGACCGAATCGGCGATCATGCATCTGCACGAGGACGAGGCCAGGATGGGCCGCGAGCTTCCTCACGGGACCGATGAGGGAGCGCGCCGATGACCGACCCGCAAGTCGCCATGACGATGCTGGTGTTGCTCATCATCTTCATCATGCTCGGCTTCCCCATCGCCTTCACCCTCGCGGCCATGGGCATCTTCTTCGGCTACTACGCCATGGGGTCGCACATCTTCGACCTCTTCGTGCAGAACACCTACGACATCATGACCAACGACGTGCTCACGGCGGTGCCGCTGTTCCTGTTCATGGGCTACGTCGTCGAGCGCGCCAACATTCTCGACCGCCTGTTCTTCAGCATTCAGGTCGCCGCGAAGCACGTCCCGGCGTCGATGGCGGTGGCCGCGCTGATCACCTGCGCGATGTTCGCCACCGCCACCGGGATCGTCGGCGCGGTCGTGACGCTGATGGGCCTGCTCGCGTTCCCGGCGATGCTCAAGGCCGGCTACGATACCAAGCTGTCGTCCGGCGTGATCTGCGCCGGCGGCTGCCTCGGCATCCTGATCCCGCCCTCGGTCATGCTGATCCTGTACGGCGCGACGTCGGGCGTGTCGGTGGTCAGGCTCTACGCCGCCGCCCTGCTGCCCGGTTTCCTGCTCGCCGGCCTCTACATCGTCTACGTCGTCGGCCGCGCCATCCTCAACCCGAAACTCGCGCCGAAGCTGCCCAAGGAAGAGACGGACGTGCCGTTCTTCCAGGTCGTGTTCATGCTGCTGACCTCGTTCTTCCCGCTCGCGGTGCTCATCATGGCGGTGCTCGGCGCCATCCTGTTCGGCCTGGCGACGCCGACCGAGGCGGCGGCGGTCGGAGCCCTCGGCGCCCTGGTGCTGGCGGCCGGCTATCGCGCCCTGACCTGGCAGCGCCTCAAGGAGAGCGTGTTCCTGACCGCCCGCACCTCCTCCATGGTCTGCTTCCTGTTCGTCGGTTCCTGGACGTTCGCCTCGATCTTCGCCTATCTCGGCGGCGAGCGCCTCGTCGAGCAGTGGGTGCTCGGGATGAACCTGACGCCGCTGACCTTCCTGCTGATGACCCAGTTCATCATCTTCCTGCTCGGCTGGCCGCTCGAATGGACCGAGATCATCGTGATCTTCGTGCCGATCTTCCTGCCGCTGCTGCCGCACTTCGACATCGACCCGCTGTTCTTCGGCATGCTGGTCGCGCTCAACCTGCAGACCGCCTTCCTTACGCCACCGATGGCCATGTCGTGCTACTATCTGAAGGGCATAAGTCCGCCGTCGGTCCAGCTCGCGGAGATCTTCCGGGGCGCGCTGCCGTTTCTCTTCATGGTCTTCATCGCCATGGCTATCCTCTACATCTTCCCGGAGATCGCGCTGTGGCTGCCGAATCTGGTCTACGGTTGAACGCGCCGGCGCTCGCGGCGGCGATCCGCGACGGCCGGCTCACCTCGCAGGAGCTGGTCGAGGCCTGCCTGCAGCGCATCGAGGCGCGCGAGGCCGAGGTCGGCGCCTGGGCCTTCCTCGACCCGGAGCACGCGCGGCGTCAGGCCAGGGCGGCGGACGAGCATCGCAAGCGCGGCGGGCCGCTCGGGCCGCTGCACGGCATGCCGGTCGGCGTCAAGGACATCATCGACACGGCCGACATGCCGACCGAGAACGGC
>DASUGG010000116.1:0-10014 GCA_036274135.1 Geminicoccaceae bacterium | reverse complement strand
GGCCTTGGCGGTGTCGGCGACAGGGCGCGGGCGGCGGGCTCACGCCGCGGCCACGCGGCACCGGCGGCGAGCGACGCTCGCCGCCCGCTGCCCGCTATGTCCAGCAGCGATGTCTGACGTAGCGAAATGCGGCGCGGATGGAGCGGGTTCTACTGATCGGGGTCCGAGAGCGCGCGCGCCAGGGAGCAGATCGCCTCCTGATGCTTGCGCGTCGGGATGCCGATGAAGTTCCGCGCGAGTTCCAGCAGCATCCGCTGCTGCGGCGTCGCCCGAAAGGCCTTATCGCTGTACAGACCCTCGAAGAAGTAGCCGACGTCGACTCCGAGCGCCTGGGCGATGTTGTAGAGGCGGCCGGCGGCGACGCGGTTGATGCCTTTCTCGTACTTGTGGGCCTGCTGATAGGTGACCCCGATCAGCTCCGCCATCTGCTGCTGCGTGAGGCCGAGCATGATGCGCCGCTCCCGCATGCGCGCGCCGACATGCCGATCGATGTCCTGCGCGCGGGACCGGCCAGGACCCGAGCTGCCGCTTGACTTGGCCATGACAGTTGCCATCCGTGCTCTCCATCCGTCACCAATTCGAGTCGCCGGCATGGTGTGGAGCCGCACGTTGCGACCTGCTGTCGCGGCAACGTCGCCCGGCCACATTCCATGCCTTGCCGGGCCAAGTTAGGGATAAGATGTTTCTATATCGTAAAGCGAAAAATCTTCCTTTCTGCTAAACCCATTTCCAGTCGAACGACGGCTCGACAGGACCCGATCGCAGGTTCGCCAATAGAAGCGATCGAGCTCGACAATGGCCTGCCTACGCCCAACCCTGGGCACGACTGTCGGGGCAGCAGCGAAGCAGGACGGCTTGGCAACGCAACGCCCGTCTGGCGCCATATGGCGACCCCATGGCCGGGCGGGCCGACCGTGGTGCCGGCGAGCCGCACGCGACCTCAGTCGGCCTTCTCTTCGACCGTCAGCGCGCGGGCCAGCGTGCAGACGGCTTCCTGGTGCCGCCGCGTCTTGATGCTGATGAAGTTGCGCGCGAGGTCCAGGAGCATGCGCTGCTGCGGCGACGCGTGGAACGTCCCGCCGCCGTTCAGTCCTTCGAAGAAATAGCCGATGTCGACTCCGAGCACACGCGCCATCTGGTACAGTCGGCCGGCGGCGACGCGGTTGATGCCCTTCTCGTATTTGTGCGCCTGCTGGTAGGTGACCCCGATCAGGTCGGCCATCTGCTGCTGCGTGAGGCCGAGCATGACGCGCCGCTGGCGCACGCGGGCGCCGACGTAACGGTCAACATCCTCGGCGCGCGCCCGGCGCGGCGTCGCCGCGGCCGTAGGCGTCTGCATCGTTGTCGCAGCCATGCCGCCCTCCGTCCTTTCAACCTTCGTTGTTTCCACGCGCTGTCCCTATCATCGATAGGTAGTATCGCCGATCGCAATGGCAAGCCACATAAATTTTTACGCAATTTGCATGCAAACCGGCAGCCCGGCAGCGGGACAGGCGGTTCACGTCCCTGCCAGCCGCCCGGCGCGCGCAGAAATCGGCACGCTCCGGCGCTCGCTTCGTGCTAGCCTGCGGCGATGCGGGTCGCGAACGTTATCCGAGCGCGTCTGGCGAGGCTTCAGCCGACCCGGCTCGAGTTGGTCGACGATTCGGCGCGGCATGCCGGCCACGCCGGCGCTCGCCCGGAGGGCGAGAGCCACTTCCGCCTTCTGATCGTCGCCGACGCCTTCGCCGGGCGCGGCCGGCTCGAGCGGCAGCGCATGGTATACGCGGCGCTGGGCGATCTCCTGCGCACCGACGTGCACGCGCTTTCGATCACGGCGCTCAGCCCAGCCGAGGACGCGGCGCAGGAAGCGACGCGACGGCAGGCGGAGCGGCCGGCCGGGGAGTAGCTCGGGATCAGGGCCAGGAGGCGAGCGGCGGCAGCGACATCAGGATCGCTTCGGGATTGCCGCCGGTTTTCAGCCCGAACTGCGTGCCGCGGTCGTAGAGCAGGTTGAACTCGACGTAGCGGCCGCGCCGCCGGAGCTGGTAGGCCCGCTCCTCGGCGGTCCACGGCCGGTCCATGTGGCGCTCGACGAGCCGCGGATAGATGTCGAGAAAAGCTTCGCCGACCGCGCGCACGAACGCGAAGCGCCGCTCGAGACCGTCTTCCAGGTAGTCGAAGAAGATGCCGCCGACCCCGCGGTGCTCGTCGCGGTGCGGCAGATAGAAGTACTCGTCGGCCCAGGCTTTGAAGCGCGGATAGTAGTCGGCGTCAAATGCGTCGCAGGCCTCGCGCAGGCGGGCGTGGAAGGCCGCGGTGTCGGCCTCGTCCGGCACGATCGGGTTGAGGTCGGCGCCGCCGCCGAACCAGGCCCGCGCCGTCTGGATGTGGCGCGTGTTCATGTGCGCCGGCGGCACGTGCGGCGAGCGCGGATGCGCGACCAGCGAGATGCCGCTCGCCCAGAAACGCGGATCGGCGTCCGCGCCCGGGATCTGGCCGGCGAACTCGGGGCGGAACGCGCCCCACACGGTCGAGACGTTGACGCCGGCCTTCTCGAACACGCGGCCGCGCATCACCGCCATGACGCCGCCGCCACCACCTTCGCGCGACCAAGCTTCGCGCGTGAAGCGGCCGGGCGCGAACTCCCGGTGGTCCGGGCCGGCGTAGCGGTCCTCGAGAGCCTCGAAGGCGGCGCAGATCCGGTCGCGCAGCTCCTCGAACCACGCCGACGCCCGCCCGCGCAGCGCCGCCCGCTCCTTCTCCGATGCCGAATCCGCCATGCTTCCCCCGGATCGCGATGCGAGCTTAGGCCCTGCAACCTACGACGGAAAGCCGCCGGTCTGTCGCAGCGCCTCGCCGAGCACGATGGCGAGCGCCGTGACCAGGTTGAGCGAGCGGCAGCCGGCGGCGAGCGGCACCCGGACGCGCAGATCGGCCGCGGCGTGCACCGCGTCCGGCACGCCCTGGCTCTCGCGGCCGCCGAGCAGGACGTCGCCGGCATGGTACGCCACGGCATCGAAACGCGTGGCGGCCCGGGTGGTGAGCAGCACCAGGCGGCGGCCCTCGTCGCGGCGCCGGGCCTCGAAGGCGGACCAGGACGGCAGGCGGGTCACCCTGACGCGCTCGAGATAGTCGAGCCCGACCCGGCGCAGCCGGCGCCGGTCCCAGACGAAGCCGCACGGCTCGACGACCAGCACGGGCACCGCGAGACAGGCGCCGAGCCGCAGCGCCGCCCCGGCATTGCGGGGGTCGTCGGGCTGGAAGAGCGCGATCTGCATTCTCGACGTCCTCTGCCCGCTGCGCGGCGGCGGGGTGCGCCCTCGTGCGACCTTGTGTCATCGCCCTTGCACCGGTCGTGACGCTATCCTAACGTTCGCCCGGATTTCCCAGGTCTAGCAGAGCGTTTCCGCAACTAGCAGAACGAGAGCGGTTGACGATGGCCGATACGGCGGCAGATCGGCTCGCCTCCACGAGCGAGCACGGCGAAGAGGGCACGCGGCGGGACTTCCTCTTTCTGGTGGCGGGTGCGACGACGGTGGTCGGCGCCGCGGCCCTGTGCTGGCCGCTGATCGATTCCATGAACCCCGCCGCCGACACGCTGGCGCTGGCGTCGACCGAGGTCGATCTGTCGGGCGTCGAGGAGGGCATGCGGATCACCGTGACGTGGCGCGGCAAGCCGGTGTTCGTCGCCCACCGCACGCCGCAGGAGATCGAGGAGGCGCAGGCCGTCAACCTCGAGGACCTGATCGATCCGCAGCCGGACGACGCGCGCGTGATCAAGCCGCAATGGCTCGTCGTGATCGGCATCTGCACGCATCTCGGCTGCGTCCCGCTCGGCCAGCAGCCGAATCAGCCACATGGCCCGTATGGCGGCTGGTTCTGCCCCTGCCACGGCTCGATCTACGACACGGCCGGCCGCATCCGCGGTGGTCCGGCGCCGCGCAATCTGGATCTGCCCGACTACGTCTTCACGGAAGACAACGTGATTCAGATCGGCTGACCGGGGTCGAGGAGCAGCAGCGATGACCACCAGCCCACACGCTCCCGGCAGCGGCCCGCAATACGACAACGCGGTGATCCGTTGGATCGAGTACCGCCTGCCGGTCTTCAGCTTCGCCGACAGCTTCATGGGGTCCGGCTATCCGGCGCCGAGGAACCTGAGCTACTGGTGGAACTTCGGCTCGCTGGCCGGGATCGCACTGGTCCTGCAGATCGTGACCGGCGTCGTCCTGGCGATGCACTACGTCGCCCATGCCGACATGGCGTTCGACAGCGTCGAGCGGATCATGCGCGACGTGAACTTCGGCTGGCTGCTGCGCTATGCCCATTCCAACGGCGCCTCGATGTTCTTCATCGTGGTCTACATCCACGTCTTCCGCGGTCTCTATTACGGCTCGTACAAGGCGCCGCGCGAGCTCCTGTGGATGCTCGGCGTGGTCATCCTGCTGCTGATGATGGCCACGGCGTTCATGGGCTACGTGCTGCCCTGGGGCCAGATGAGCTTCTGGGCGGCGACCGTGATCACCAACCTGTTCTCGGCGATCCCGCTCGTCGGCGAAGGGGTCGTCACCTGGCTGTGGGGCGGGTTCGCGGTCGGCAATCCGACGCTCAACCGCTTCTATGCGCTGCACTATCTGCTGCCGTTCGTGATCGTCGGCGTGGTGGGCCTGCACCTTGCGGCGCTGCACCAGCACGGCTCCAACAATCCGCTCGGCATCGAGCGCAAGTCGGCCAAGGACAGCCTGCCGTTCCACCCCTACTACACGATCAAGGATCTGTTCGGGCTGGGCGTCTTCATGATCGTGTTCGCGCTGCTGGTGTTCTATTGGCCGAACCTGCTCGGTCACCCGGACAACTACATTCCGGCCAACCCGATGCAGACGCCGCCGCACATCGTGCCGGAGTGGTATTTCCTGCCGTTCTACGCGATCCTGCGGGCGATCACCTTCAACATCTGGTTCATCCCGGCCAAGCTCATCGGCGTGATCCTGATGTTCGGCTCGATCATCGTGCTGTTCTTCCTGCCGTGGCTCGACGGCTCGCCGGTGCGCAGCGGCCGCTTCCGGCCGATCTTCAAGTGGTTCTTCTGGGTCCTGGTGCTCGACTGCGTGATGCTCGGCTATCTCGGCGCGCATCCGCCCGAGGGCGTGTACGTGACGCTGGCGCAGATCGGCACCGCCTACTACTTCTTCCACTTCCTGATCCTGTTGCCCCTGCTGGGCAAGCTGGAGCGGCCGCGGCCGCTGCCGAGCAGCATCAGCGAGCCGGTGCTCGGGCGCGCGCCGGCAGCCAGCACCAGCCCGGCAGAATGAGGATGGCGATGTTGCGAACGATGGTGGTGAGCACACTGATCCTCGGCGGGCTCTGCCTGGTCAAGGCGGCGCCGGCGGGCGCGCAGGAGGAAGCGGTGCCGCTGCAGCGCAACTGGTCCTTCGAGGGTCTCTTCGGCACCTACGATCGCAGCGCCGCGCAGCGTGGCCTGCAGGTCTACCGCGAGGTCTGCCAGAACTGCCACGGGCTGAAATACGTCGCCTTTCGCAACCTCGAGGCGCTCGGCTTCACCGAAGACGAGGTGAGCGCGATCGCCGCCGAATACCAGATCACCGACGGGCCGAACGACGAGGGCGAGATGTACGAGCGGCCGGGCAGGCCGTCGGACCGTTTTCCCTCGCCCTTCCCCAATGACCAGGCGGCGCGCCTGGCGAACGGCGGCGCCCTGCCGCCGGACCTGTCGCTGATCACCAAGGCGCGCGAGGACGGCAGCAACTACGTCTACAGCCTGCTGCAGGGTTACGAGGAGCCGCCGCCGGGCGAGCAGGGGCTGGAGGGGCTCTACTACAACGCCTACTTCCCGAACCATTGGATCGCGATGCCGCCGCCGCTGAGCGACGGCCAGGTCACCTTTGCCGACGGCTCGAGCACGTCGGTCGAGCAGATGGCGAGCGACGTCGCGACGTTCCTCACCTGGACGGCCGAGCCGATGCTCGAGGCGCGCAAGCAGACCGGGCTCAAGGTCCTGCTGTTCCTGGTCGTGCTGACCGGCCTGTTCTACGCCAGCAAGCGCAGGATCTGGGCCAGCGCCCACTGAGCCGGCGCTCTGCCGGGAGGGCGGCGCCGGCCGGCGCCGCCGGTCAGGCCTTGCCGAAGGCGAGCCAGGCGAGACAGTCCTCCAGCACGGCATCGACGCGCTTCTCGTGCAGCAGCAGGTGATGGCGCTCGGCGTAGCGCCTGGTCGCGACGCCCGGCAGGCGCAGCGCCAGATCGTCGATCGCGATGCGGGGAATCGTGGCGTCGAGCTCGCCGTAGAGCAGCAGGGTCGGCGGCAGGGCTACGGCGGGGTCCTCGCTTGCCATGTTGGCGAGCTCGACCAGTCCGTCATACGCGCTCACGCTGATCTGGCGCAGGATCAGCGGGTCGTCCGCGAGCCGCGCCGCCTCGCCCGGCTCGAGCCATGGCCGGGCGCCGCGGCGCAGTGCCACGGCGAGCCAGGGCAGGGCCAGCACGCCGAGCCGCAGCGCCAGATCGTGCAGCTCGCGCAGCGGCACCTGGCCGCGCACCGCCGGGGCGGCGAGGATCAGCCGGTCGACGGCCGCGACCTCGCCCCGCCCGAGCCCGGCCAGCGCGACCGAAGCGCCCATGCTCTCGCCGATCACGTACAACGGCAGCGCCGGATAGCGCTCGCGCAGCAGCAGCACGGCCTCGACCAGATCCTGGATCAGCTCGGCGGCGCCCGGCCAGCGCCCGCGCGACTCGGTCTCGCCGAAGCCTCGCTGATCGTAGGCGAAGAGCGCGATCCGCCGGGCGGCAAGCCAGGGCCCGACCAGGCGGAAGGCCCGGCGGTAGTCGCCATAGCCGTGCAGGCCGAGCATGACGGCCGCGGGCTCCGGCGGCTGCCAGGCGATCAGGGGCAGGCGCGCGCCGTCGCCGGCGAGCAGGGCGTCGTCCCGCAGCGTCGGCGTCCCGCGCCGCGGCGTCGCGACCGGCTCGGTGCGCGGCCGGCCCGCCGCCAGCGCGACCGCCGCCAGGCTGACCGTCAGGCCGGCAAGAAATACGCGGGTGAGAAGCGGCAAGGGCGCGGCCCTCTGCGGTGACCCACCCGACCTGTCACCTCGTTCGTGGCGTGTCAAGGCGTGCCCTGCGGCCGTCGGTCGGCGCCGCGATCTGGACAGGGGAGCCCGAGAGCGGCCGGACCCCGCCTCAGGGATGAGCGCCAGCGGCCGCGCAGGGAAGCGGCGGGCGGCTCAGGCGGCGGCGTCGAGCTGGTAGCGGGTGCCGCCACGCGCCTTGGCGCGATACATCGCGACGTCGGCGCGGTGGGTCAGCGTGTCCGGGACCTCGGCGGCATGCGATGCGATCGCGACGCCGAGGCTGGCGCCGAGCCGGATCACGTCCCCGCCGAGCTCGAACGGCTGGCGCAGGGTGAGCAGCGCCTGTTCGGCGACCCGCGCGGCGTCCTGCGGATGCCGGACCTCCTCCAGGACGATCGTGAACTCGTCGCCGCCCAGGCGCGCTACGGTGTCGCTGCGCCGCACGACCCGGCGCAGTCTGCCGGCGACGGCCTTGAGCAGCAGGTCGCCGGTGGCGTGGCCGTAGCCGTCGTTGACCGCCTTGAAGCCGTCCAGATCGATGAAGATCAGGGCGACGAAATGGCGATGCCGGTCGATGCGCCGCACCGCCTGCGCGAGCCGATCGCGAAACAGCAGGCGGTTGGGCAGGCCGGTCAGCGGGTCGAACCTGGCGAGCTGGTGGAGTTCGCGCTCGACGCGCTTGCGCTCGATCGCATGGCGGATCGCGCGACGCAACAGGCCGGCGTCGCCCTGGCCCTTGATCAAGTAGTCCTGCGCCCCGCTCGCCACGGCTTCCAGCGCCAGGCGCTCGTCGGCGAGGCCGGTCAGGACCACCACGGGCATGTCGGGCGCGATCGCGAGCACCGCCTTGACCGCGTCGACGCCCTCGCGGTCGGGCAGGATCAGCTCGAGGAGCACCGCGTCGTAGCGGACGCTGCTAAGTCGTCTGGCCGCATCGGCGATCGTGGCGACCCGCGTCATGGTAAACCGTCCGACGCCGCCCTGCGCGAGGAGGTCGGCCGTGCGGATCGCATCGGCCAGATCGTCGTCGATGAGCAGCACGTGATAGCTCTCGAGGGCCGCCATCGTCAGGTCCCTTTCGCTGCGGCAGCCGTAGCGTACCATTCGCATCATGCAACCCGATCATGGTTGAGGAATCGTGAACGGGAGATCTTCCGACTCGGAGCGATGCAGCATGCTCGACAGTCCTAGCCTGCCACGGCAGGCACTCTACAAACGCATGAGGTTCGAAAAAGTTCCCGCGGGTCACCCATAAGTTTTGCAAGTCAGGCCCTTTCCTGCTAAGTGCAATTGCCGGCCGGCAGCCGGCCAATATGCAATCTCGGTGGGCGCCACCCACGAGGCCGAGAGGATCAGAGGTCCGAACGATGTCCGCGACCGAGGCTGTTCCCGTGCTCGCGAGCCGCGCAGCCCGGCTGGACCATCCGATCCGGGTGCTGCTGGTCGAGGACGACGAGGCCGACTACTGGCACGCGCGCGACCTGCTCGACGCCGCGCCGCATGCCCGCTTCACGATCGACTGGGCGCGCGACCTGCGCAGCGGGCTGGCGAGGCTCGCACCCGCCGCGTTCGACGTCTGCCTGCTGGAGCAGGCCCTGCCTGACGGCGACGGACTGGAGATCGTGCGCGCGGCGCCGAGCCGCGGCTGCGATGCCCCGATCATCATGCTGACCGGGCGCGGCAATCTCGAGGTCGACCTCCAGGCGATGGAGCTCGGCGCCGCCGACTATCTCGACAAGAGCCGGATCGACGCCATCGTGCTCGAGCGGGCGATCCGCTACGCGCTGAGCCGGCGGCAGCAGGCGCAACGCCTCAGCCGTCTGGCGCAGCACGACGAGCTGACCGGCCTTGCCAACCGCTCGCTGTTCAACGACCGCCTCGACCGGGCGCTGGCCTGGGCCCGCCGCCACGAGCGCTTCGCCGCCGTCATGGTGCTCGATCTGAACGGCTTCAAGACGGTCAACGATCGCCTGGGACACGTCGCCGGCGACCGGCTGCTGACGATCATGGGCATGCGCCTGCGGAGCCGGCTGCGCGAGACCGATACGGTGGCGCGGCTCGGCGGCGACGAGTTCGCCCTGGTCGTCGAGAACCTCGCCAAGCCCGAGCATGCGGGCCTGGTGGCGCGCAAGCTGCTCGACGCGGTGGCGCCGCCGGTCACGGTCGACTCCCAGAACGTCAGCGTCACCGCGAGCCTCGGCGTCGCGCTCTACCCGCAGGACGGCAGTCACGGCGCCACGCTGCTGCGCGAGGCCGATCGCGCCATGTACCGCGCCAAAGCGGAGGGCGGCAACATCTGCCGCTTCAGCAGCGAGCAGATCGACGCGCGGGTGCAGCGCGGCGCGCTGGCGGAATCCGATCTTCGTCACGCGCTCGAGCGCGGCGACCTCGTTCTGCGCTATCAGCCGCAGATCAACCTGGCCGACGCGGGCACCGAACCCGAGCTCGGGCTCGCCGGGGTGCTTCACTGGGACCATTCCCAGCTCGGCCTGATCGAGGCCGACCGGTTCATGCCGCTCGCGGAGTCGAGCGGCATGCTCGAGGCCCTGACCGACTGGATGCTCGAAGCCGCCTGCGCGCAGGGCCGCACCTGGCAGGCCATGGGCTTTCAGCGCCTCCACCTGGCGGTGCCGCTGCTGTCGCGCCGGCAGCTGGCCTGGAGCGGTCTCGCGCAGCGTATCCAGGACTGCCTGCACGGCGCAGGGCTCGACCCCGGCTGGCTCGAGATCGAGCTGAGCGAGGACGTGCTGCTCGGCGAATCGGCGACCGGCCTGCACGGGCTCAAGGAGCTCGGCCTGCGGATCGCGCTCGATGGCTTCGGTCGCGGCCCGACCTCGCTGCGCAGCCTGCAGCTGGGCATCCTCGACACGCTCAAGCTGGCGCGCGAATGGCATCACGCGCCGTCCGCCGCTTCGACGGGAGGCGGCCCGAGGCGGCGCGCCGG